>JAFAQI010000005.1 GCA_019246495.1 Frankiales bacterium
GCCGCCTGGCTCGAGCCGAGCAGCGAGAACCCCAGGACGGCGCTGACGAGCGCGAACAGCACGACGGCGAGCCGGCCCCGGCGGGTCAGCCGGAGCGCGGAGCCGGCGGAAGCCCGGCCGGCGGGGGAAGCAGCGGCAACTGGGGCGACGCGGGCCCGGTCCGCCGGAAAACGAGCGATGGTTGCGGTGGTCACGGCCTCTCACCTGTCCTTCGTGGTGCGAACACGCGTTCGATCGAACGTCTGTACGAGTTGTACCACGCCCCGGCGACAAAAACACGACACGTTCGAACAGATGTTTGAACTTCGCCTCGAACGCCGCTACCGTCCTCCCCGACCCGCTGAGAGGAGCACTCGTGACCGACAAGCGCACGAGCGACAGGCGCCGGCCGGACAGGACCGCGGACGGCACCGCGGAGCCCAACGTCCGGGAGATCCCGGACGGCCCCGCCGACGCCACCGGGCTCACCCCGCGCCAGCGGCGGGTGCTCGAGGTCATCCGCGACTCCGTCGACCGCCGCGGCTACCCGCCGTCGATGCGGGAGATCGGCGAGGCAGTCGGGCTCACCAGCACCAGCAGCGTGGCCCACCAGCTGTCCACCCTCCAGCGCAAGGGCTTCCTGCGTCGTGACGCCAACCGGCCGCGCGCAGTCGAGGTCACGCTGCCCGGCGACGACCCGACCGGTGAGGGCGATGCCCGGCCGATGCCCACCTACGTGCCGCTGGTCGGCCGGATCGCCGCCGGCGGCCCGATCCTCGCCGAGCAGGCCGTGGAGGACGTCTTCCCGCTCCCCCGCCAGCTCGTGGGCGACGGGCAGCTGTTCCTGCTCGAGGTCAAGGGCGAGTCGATGATCGAGGCGGCGATCACCGACGGCGACTGGGTCGTGGTCCGCTCACAGCCGTCCGCCGACGACGGCGACATCGTCGCTGCGATGCTCGACGGCGAGGCGACGGTCAAGGTGCTCAGCCGCCGCGACGGCCACGTCTGGCTGCTGCCGCGCAACTCCGACTACGCGCCGATCGCCGGGGACGACGCGACGATCCTCGGCCGGGTCACCGCCGTCCTGCGTCGGGTGTGACGGCGGCCGCGCGCTCGTCGATCTGATCGTCGGCGGGCGCCGCCGGCGCCGGTACGACGCTGCGCAGCACGACCGTGAACCGGCTGCCGCCGCCCGGCTCGTTGCCCGCCTCGATCACACCGCCCATCGCCTCGACGAGACCGCGGCAGATCGCCAGGCCGAGCCCGACGCCGTGGTCGCGACGAGTGTCGCCGATGTCGGCCTGCGTGAACGGCTCGAACAGGTGCGGCAGGAAGCCCTCGTCGATGCCCCGACCCTCGTCGACCACCGTGAGCTCGAAGCCGCGGTCGGTCGACGTACCGCCGATCGTGATGAGCGAGCCGGTCGGTGAGTACTTGCGCGCGTTGTCGACGAGGTTGCCCAGCACCTGCTCCAGGCGGTCTGCATCCGCGATGACGATGGGAGCCGCTGGCGGCAGCGCCACGGCGATCCGGTGCAGGTTGTCCGGCAGTGACGACACCACCCGCTCGACGACCTCGGCAACACGTACCGGCGCGTTGGACACGCGCATCGCGCCGCGGTCGAGGTGCGCTTCGTCCAGCAGGTCCTCGACGAGGCGGTGTAGCCGGCGGGCCTGCGTCTCGATGCGGTCGAGCAGCCGCGCACGTTCGTCGTCGGACAGGTTGGTGCCTCGGCCCTGCAGCGTCCGGGCAAAGCCGATCACGGCGGTCAGCGGCGTACGCAGCTCGTGCGAGACGTTGGCGAGGAAGCTCGACTTCATCCGGTTGAGCTCGGCCATGCGTTCGACGGTCGCCCGTTCGCGTTCGGACCGCCGGGCGTTCTCGACACCCACGGCCACCTGCGCAGCGAGAGCGACGAGGAACGCATCGGCCTCCTGCTCGTTGCGTTCGAGCAGCAGCGCACCGATCATCACGCCGTCGGCGGCGAACGCGGCGAGACTGCACTCGCGGCCGTCGATCGTGGCGCGCTTCACCCGCTCGGAGAACGTCGGCAGCGACGACGGTGGGCGCCACTCGTCCGCTCGTACGGCGCTGAGCGCCAGCCGGTCGTCGTCGTTTCGCAGATAGACGGCCGCAACAGTAGTGCCGGACATGTGACCGAGGACGTCGACCGCAGCGTCGAGGACGATCGGCAACCGCGAGGACGCCGACACCGCTGTCGTCATCGCGATGAGCGTGGTCAGCTCGTTCTGTCGTCGCCGCACGTTGTCGGCGAGCACGGCGTTGGCCTGCTGGAGCTGGCTGACCAGCTCCGCGTTGCGCATCCGCAGCCACCGCCGGTCGAGCGCGTTGTTGACCGACGACAGCACGTGCTCGGGGTGCACCGGCTTGACGAGGAAGTCCTCGGCCTTGCCGACCGCAGCCATGGCGATCTCGGCGGACGCGTAGCCGGTGAGCAGCAGCACCGGCAGGTCCGGGTCGTGCTGCTTGAGCCGGTCGGCGAGATCGGTCCCGAGGGCGTCGGGCAGCCGCTGGTCGACGATCGCCAGCGCGATGGGCTCCTCGCGGGCGATGCGCTCCGCGGCGGCGGCCGTTGCCGCCGCGACCACCGCGAGGGACTGCGCGGCGAGGATGTCGCTCAGCGTCTCGCGCATGCCCTGGTCGTCGTCGACGACGAGCACCCGCCAGTGGCCGCCGTCAGTGGGGTTCACCGACTCCGTCGACCAGCCCGGACCGCTCATGTATGCGCGTCGTCTCAAGCGGCCGCAGCGTCGGCGACGAGACCGAGCATGTAGGCAGGAGCGAACGGTTTCTGGATCACCGCATGGACGCGAGCGGCCCGCGCTTCGCGCAGCCGGTCCTCCATCGCATAAGCCGTCATCAGGATCACCGGCGGCGGCGGCGCACCCGACTCGACGAGCACCGACACACCGTCGCGGCCGGGCATCCGGACATCCATGAGCACAACGTCGTAACCACCGCCGCGGATCTCGGCCAGCGCGCTGTCGCCGTCCGCGACGGCGGTGACCGTGTGACCCGCAGCGCGCAGGATCTCGCCGACGGTCTCGAGCATGCCGGGCTCGTCGTCGACGAGCAGCACCGCGCTCACCGCTGGACCTCGATGCGGCTGTCCGCCGGGCTCGACGGCCGCGGCACGGTGATCACCGGAAGGGTCACGCGGAACTCGCTGCCCTCCCCCTCGACGCTGTCGACGCTGATGTCACCGTGGTGCGCCTCGACGATCCGCTTGCTCACCGCAAGCCCGAGACCGACACCGCGCGCCTTGGTCGTGAAGAACGGCTCGAACAACCGCCCACGTGTCTCTGCCGACATTCCCGCACCGTTATCCCTGACTGCGAGCTGTACGGCGCCGTCCACCGCCCTGACGCCGACCGTGAGGACACCGCCATCGGTCATCGCCTGGTAACCGTTGCTCACGAGGTTGAGCACCACCTGGCGCAACATGTCGCGGTCCGCACGAGCGATCACCGGGCCGGACACACCTTCGCGCTGCACCGTCATGCCCGTCGGCGGCGGCAGCACCGAGAGCACCTCGTCGACGAGTGCGTTGAGATCGACGTCCGAGACCACCGGCTGGCGCTGCCGCGCGAACTCCAGCAGGTCGGTCACGATCACGGTCGCCGCGGACACCTCGCGCTCCGCCGTTGCGAGATGTCGCTGTGCCGCATCCGTCGGGTTGGGCCCGAAGTCGTTGCGCAGCAGATAGACCGCGTTGCTGATGACGCCCAGCGGGTTGCGCAACTCGTGCCCGATCGTCGACGCGAGCTCGCCGATCGCGGCCAGCCGCTCCTGCCGGATCAGCTGGTCGTGTGCGGACGCCAGTTCGGCCATCGAGTGCTCGAGCTCTTCGGTGCGCTCGGCCACCAGCGTGTCGGCGTACTCCCGCCGCCGCGCCATGGTCTCGACGATGCCGGTCGCGAGCAGAGCCACGAGCAGTCCGGCAGCAAGGATCGCCCACGGCATCGCAGTCGCGGCCGACCCGACGAGAGGGTGCTTGGCCTTGGCGACCAGCAACCAGTTGCCCTGCCCGACCGGCGACGTGGCGCTGGCGACCTCGCCGCGCAGCGGCACCTGCCGGGCCGGCGCAGACGACAGGATCAGCTGGTCGGCGCGCACCTTCGTGCCGGCGTAGACCGCGGCGACAAGCTCGCTGAACGGAGCACCCGATGTCGCGGGACTGCTGGTCTCCGGATGGACGTCGATCTCGGCGTAGACGACCTCATCGGTGAGGCCGGGGCCGGCGAAGGCGAAGCCGAGGTGCGACGACGATCCTCCGTCGCGGAACGGCGGCGTCGTCGCCATTTCGGCGAGACCTTTCGTCTTCACTGCGACGACTGCCGAGGCGACGGCAACAGAGCGGGTCACACCGAGCGTGCCGATGTCGTGACCGCCGAAGGCAACGACGTGCGGCGTGCCCTTGGTGCTGACCAGCGCGATCGTCGTGAAGCTGTTCGGAATCTTCGTCGCGAGGTTCGCGCTCGCCGCGAAGG
Organism: Frankiales bacterium; assembly: GCA_019246495.1. Classification (GTDB taxonomy): domain Bacteria; phylum Actinomycetota; class Actinomycetes; order JAFAQI01; family JAFAQI01; genus JAFAQI01. The sequence goes on from JAFAQI010000005.1 coordinate 4,491, forward strand.
ATGCTTTGCCTCCGCTACCGGACGCGGTCGCGGCGAGTGAGCCGAGCGTCCCCTGGACCGAGCCGATTGCACTCGAGAGATAGAGCGCGGCTTCCTCCGTGCGCTGCTTCAGCAGCCGGTGCTCCTGGTCCGCGACGATGTGGCGCGTCACCAGGCAGCCGCTGACGGCCACCCCGACGACGACCAGCAACACGAGCAGCGAAAGCGGCCTCAGCCGCATGCGTGATGTCCCGGCGTTTACTTCCACAAGACAACTCCGCGTCTGGAGGGGGGATCTCGATCGAGGGGTCGATCAGGGATCGATCGATCCATCGGGCGAATGTCTCAATTCGACCAGACCGCGGCGAATGCGGGAATGGCTAAGCCGGACTAGACGTATCCACCCAAGTGCGGACGTGCTCACAGGCAAAAGGGGTGAGTTCGGCGCAAAGCCACCCCGGCACGACCGCCGACATCCGCGTCCCGTCCACGACGTGCTCCACCTCGCGAACGCGCCCGTGCTCATGGATCCGCGCGACCACGTCACCGCGGTTGTAGGGGACGAGCAGGTCGACGTCCACGTCCGGTTGCGGCAGCCGTTCGGCGATGCGCGCGCGCAGCTCGTCGAGACCCTCCCCCGTACGTGCCGACACCGTGATCGCCTGCGGTTCGAGAGCGAGCAGCCGAGAAAGTACGACGGGATCCGCGACGTCGGCCTTGTTGACGACGACGAGCTCCGGCACGTCGACCGCGTCGATCTCGGCGAAGACCTCACGCACCGCGGCAAGCTGACCGGCGGGATCGGGATGCGACCCGTCGACGACGTGCAGGACGAGGTCAGCGTCGGCGACTTCCTCGAGCGTCGAGCGGAACGCCTCGACGAGCTGGTGCGGCAGGTGACGGACGAAGCCGACCGTGTCGGCAAGCGTGTAGCCGCGACCGTCCGGCGTCTCACTGCGGCGTACGGTCGGGTCGAGTGTCGCGAAGAGCGCGTTCTCCACGAGCACACCCGCGTCGGTGAGCCGGTTGAGCAGCGACGACTTGCCCGCGTTGGTGTAGCCCGCGATGACGACGCTCGGCACCGAACGACGCCGGCGTTCCTGCCGCTTCACGTCACGCGCGGTGCCCATGCCGGCGATGTCGCGGCGTAGCTTCGCCATCTTGGCTCGGATGCGACGCCGATCGGTCTCGATCTTTGTCTCGCCCGGACCGCGGGTGCCGATGCCGCCACCGCCGGCGACGCGACCACCGGCCTGGCGAGACATCGACTCACCCCAGCCGCGCAGCCGCGGAAGCATGTACTCCATCTGCGCCAGCTCGACCTGCGCCTTGCCTTCGCGGCTGCGCGCGTGCTGGGCGAAGATGTCGAGGATCAGCGCGGTGCGGTCGATGACCTTGACCTTGACGATGTCCTCGAGCTGACGCAGCTGACCGGGGGTCAGCTCACCGTCGCAGACCACGGTGTCAGCACCGGTGGCCACGACGATGTCGCGCAGCTCGCGCGCCTTGCCGGACCCGACGTAGGTCGCGGGGTCGGGACGGTCGCGCCGTTGCACGAGGCCCTCGAGCACCTGCGAGCCTGCGGTTTCCGCGAGCGCCTTCAGCTCCTGCAGCGAGGTCTCGGCCTCG
>JAFAQI010000031.1 GCA_019246495.1 Frankiales bacterium
GCGGACAAACCGGGTGAGCCGTACGACGACGGGCACGTGCATCGACAGCCGCTCGCTGTGGACCTCTTCGTCACCGGCTTCGACGGCCACGGCCTTGCCACCGAGCACCAGGACAACAGCGCGGCGGGATGACACGACGCACAGTGGTTCGTACGTCGCGTTGAGCACCAGCGCGTGAGCCACGCGACCTCCCGCGGTCAGTGTCCCCGATCCGCGTCGATTGCGCACGTATGAATGGCCCGGCACGACGAATGAGGCAGCGCCGGTCGCGTCTAGTCAAGGAACCACCCGGGGACTAAGACATTCGGAGCAACCGCCGGACGCGTCGCGGGGCGAACATTTCTGCATGGCACTCACTCCCGACGAGGACGAGGACCTGCGCCGGCTCGAGGCGCTCGCCCGGTTCGGTCAGCTGGCTGCCGAGACGGCCCAGATGCGCCGCGAGCTGAGGCAGCGGGACCGGCGGCGTACGGTCCGGGACCCGCAGCGGCTGTTCATCCCCCTCCAGCGCAGCTCGCCGGACGGGCCGCTGGTGCTCCATCGGGAACGCGACGCTTCGGACACAATGGACTGGTGACGTCACCCGGACCGCAGCCGATCAAGCTCGAGGGCGCGGTCGAGGGCGCGACGTTCTTCGACGCCGTCGGCGGTCATCCGACGTTCCAGCGACTCGTCGCGGCGTTCTATGCGCGGGTCGCCAACGACCCGGTGCTGCGGCCGATCTATCCCGAGGACGACCTCGGGCCCGCGGCCGAGCGGCTGCGGATGTTCCTCGAGCAGTACTGGGGCGGGCCGCATACCTACAGCGAGGTGCGCGGGCATCCGCGGCTGCGCGCCCGCCATGCGCCCTTTCGCGTGGACCGGGCGGCGCACGACGCGTGGCTCGACAACATGCGGGCCGCCCTGGACGAGATCGCACTGCCTGCCGAGGCGGACCGCGTGTTGTGGGACTACCTCACCGTCGCCGCGGCCATGCTTATCAACCAGCCGGACTGACGCGCGTCACGAGCTGGTTCGGCGGCCGACGGCGAACGTTCGGCGAAACGGGAACGGCGTGCCATAGGCCTGCCGCGGATAGGCCTGCCGAAGCTGTTCGGCGTACTCCTCCAGGAACGCGTCACGGTCGGCCGGGTCGGACAGCAAGGACAACACGGGCCGCAGGGCCGTGCCCTTGACCCATTCGAGGACGGCGTTGTCGCCGGGGAGGACATGGAGGTACTCGGTCTGCCAGACGTCGGGTTCGAGGCCGGCGTCGACGAGTGCATCGAGGTAGCGCGCCGGACGCTCGACGCCGGCGGTGCGGTCGGCGCCGTCGGCCAGCTGGTCCCGCCATCGCGGCGACAGTCGCAGATCGCGCAGCAGCACGTGCGAGGGCTCGCTGAAGTTGTCAGGAACCTGGAACGCGAGCACGCCCCCGGTCGTGAGGGCGCCGGCGAACCCGGCGAGAAGGTCCACGTGACCTGGCACCCAGTGGAACGCCGCGTTGGCCACGATCAGGTCGACGGGCTGGTCGGACGACCACGTCGCGATGTCACCGACCACGAACCGGCACCGGCCCTCGACGGCGTAGTCCTGCGCCTTGTCGATCATCTCGGGCGAGTTGTCGACGCCGAGGATGTCGGCGTCGGGCCAGCGATCGAGCAGAGTCACGGTCTGGTCGCCGGGCCCGCAGCCGAGGTCGACGATCGACGCGGGAGGCTTGTCCCGGTCGGCGAGAGCAACGGCGGCTCTTTGGACCAATTCGTGGAACGGCCGCGCCCGCTCGTCGCCGTAGCGCAGGTATTGCCCCGGGTCCCACCTCATGTGCCCGGACCCTACGACTTGTCAGAACGTCGGCGGGCTATAGCGCCGCGACGTTCTGACAAGTCACGGGCTGTGGACACGTGATGGCAGCCTCCGGCTGGTTCACGCATCCTGCCGACCATGCATCTGGAACATGTCCGAGCCGACGCTCGCGAGGGCCTATTGCCTGTTGCCATGCATCAGGAGTCGATCGCACTCCGCGCTCAACTCGGCGCATGGCTCACGCCGTCCGAGGTGGACGCACAGTTGGCGGCACGGCGATGGCAAGCACTCGGCTCGACCGTCATCGCCCTGCACAACGGAGCGCTGACGCAGCGGCAGTCATTGTGGGCCGCCGTGCTCTCGGCCGAGGGCCCTGCAGCGCTCGCCGGCCGAACGGCGGCCGAGGCGCACGGTTTGGTCGGCTGGGAGCCGGAGTCCGTACACGTCGTCATTCAGCGAGGTGCGAAGGTCAACCGCATCCCCGGTGTGCACATGAAGGTGCACGAGTCTCGTCGGTTCGCTGCTGCGGATATTCACGGGAGCAAGTCCCCACCGATGGTGACGATCGAGCGAGCGCTGGTAGATGCGGCCGCCTGGAGCCGCTCGCCGCGCACGGCGTGTGGGCTTCTGGCGGCGAGAGTCCAGCAGCGGTTGACCACCGCCGAGCGGCTCGTCGAGATGCTCTCGTCAGTCGGGCGGGTGCGACATCGGAAGCTGCTCGCAAGGGTCCTCGTAGACATCGCGGGCGGTGCACAGGCAGTGTCGGAAACGGACTTCCTGCGGTTCTGTGCCCGGCACGGACTGCCTCGACCGTCGTTGCAGGTGCGCCATGACCTGAACGGTCGCCGGCGCTATCTCGATGCCACCTTTGCGCGCCGGGATGGCAAAGCTGTCCGTGTCGAGATCGACGGCGCGGCGCACCTTGTGGTGTCGTCGTACTGGTCCGACATGGTGCGGCAGAACGATTTCACTCTTCGCGAGAAGCCGCTGCTGCGCTTTCCGAGCGCCTATATCCATGCCGACGACCCTGTTGCGCTCGAGCAGCTGCGGGAAGCGCTGGGGCTGCGCGCGACTTGTCAGAACGTCGTGGGGCTATAGCGCCGCGACATTCTGACAAGTCGGCGGGTCAGTCGCGCTGGAGGCGGCGGTAGGTGACGCGGTGCGGGCGCGCTGCTTCCTCGCCCAACCGGTCGACCTTGTTCTTCTCGTAGTCGGAGTAGCCGCCTTCGAACCAGAACCACTTGCCCGGCTCGTCGTCGGTGCCCTCCCACGCGAGCAGGTGTGTCGCGACCTTGTCGAGGAACCACCGGTCGTGGCTGATGACCACCGCGCAGCCGGGGAACTCCTCGAGCGCGTCCTCGAGCGAGCGCAATGTCTCGACGTCGAGGTCGTTGGTCGGCTCGTCGAGGAGCAGCACGTTGCCACCCGCCTTGAGCGTGAGCGCCAGGTTGAGGCGGTTGCGCTCGCCGCCGGAGAGCACGCCGGCCGGCTTCTGCTGGTCCGGGCCCTTGAAGCCGAACGACGCGACATAGGCGCGCGAGTTGATCTCGGTCTTGCCGACCTTGATGAAGTCGAGACCGTCGGAGATGACCTCCCACAGCGTCTTCTTCGGATCCAGGCCGGCGCGGGACTGGTCGACGTAGGACAGCTGCACCGTCTCGCCGATCTTCAGGCTGCCGCCGTCGGGCTGCTCCTGGCCGACGATCATCTTGAACAGCGTCGTCTTGCCGACGCCGTTGGGCCCCATGATTCCGACGATGCCGCCCTTCGGCAGTGAGAACGACAGGCCGTCGATGAGGACCCGGTCGCCGAACGCCTTCTTCAGCGCATCGGACTCGATGACGACGTCGCCAAGTCGCGGGCCTGGCGGGATCTGGATGACGTCGCTGTCCAGTGGCTTGTGCCGGTCGGCCTCGGCGACGAGCTCCTCGAACCGTGCAAGGCGCGCCTTGCTCTTGGCCTGCCGCGCCTTCGGGCTGGACCGCACCCACTCGAGCTCGCGCTCGATCTCCCGCTTGCGTTTGGCGTCCTTGTTGCCCTCGATCTTGAGCCGGCTCGCCTTGGTGTCCAGGTACGTCGTGTAGTTGCCCTCGTAGGGGTAGGCCCGGCCCCGGTCCAGCTCGAGGATCCACTCGGCGACGTTGTCGAGGAAGTAGCGGTCGTGAGTGACGGCGAGCACCGTGCCGGGATATTGCGCAAGGTGCTGCTCGAGCCACTGCACGCTCTCCGCGTCGAGGTGGTTCGTCGGTTCGTCGAGCAGCAGCAGGTCGGGCTGCTCGAGCAGCAACTTGCACAGGGCCACGCGGCGGCGCTCGCCACCGGAGAGCACGGTCACGTCCGCGTCGCCGGGCGGCGTCCGCAGCGCGTCCATCGCCTGCTCGACCCGCGACTCGAGGTCCCAGCCGCCCGCGTGGTCGATCCTCTCCTGGAGCTCGCCCATCTCGGTGCCGAGCTCATCGGTGTATTCGACGGCCATCTTCTCGGCGATCTCGTTGATGCGGTCGACCATCTCGCGGATGGGCTTGACCGCCTCCATGACGTTGCCGAGGACGTCCTTGCTGTCGTCGAGGGGAGGCTCCTGGAGCAGGATGCCGACGCTGTAGCCCGGCGAGAGGGTGGCCTCGCCGTTCGACGCGGTGTCGAGCCCAGCCATGAGCTTGAGGACGGTCGACTTGCCCGCGCCGTTGGGACCGACGACACCGATCTTCGCGCCCGGAAGGAACGCGAGGGTGACGTTGTCGAGGATGACCTTGTCGCCGACGGCCTTGCGGACGCCTCGCATCGAGTAGATGTACTGCGCCATGCCTCCAGACTACGGAGGGTCAGGCGGCGGTCTCCGCAGGTTGTCCGAGCGGCTGCGCCGGAACGACGGCGGCAGCCTCGGCCGCCTGCTCCTCGTCGCTGGTCAACCGGCGCACCGGACGGGCGAGCTGCGTGACATAGCGGCAGAGGTCGGGGCCGACCGAGCTCGCGTCGATCTCGTAGGCCTGGCGCCGCTCGCCTGCGTGGTTCGGGTCGTCGAACTCGCGGAACCGCAGCCGGCCGTGCACGATCACGGTGTCGCCCTTGCGCAACGACTGCATGACGTTGTCGCCGAGCTGCCGCCAGCACGAGACCGTCATGAAAACCGCGTCGGTGTTGACCCACTCGTTGGTGGCGTTGTCGAACCGACGGCCGCTCGCCGCCAACCGGAACCGCGTGACCTTCGACCCGTCGCCCACGGGCCGTTGCGACGGGTCGGCGACGAGGTTGCCTTGCATGCAGAGGTATGTGTCCACCAGGACTCCTTCCGAGATCGGTCGGCCCACTCTGGCGGCGCGAGACCCCGCAATCGGTTCGGCGTACGACGGGTGTGGATGCGGATGGCCTGTGCATCACGGGCATGTGGAAGTCTCAGCGGCCATGGAGCAGGACTTCACGGGCAAGGTCGCGCTGGTCACCGGAGCCACCCGCGGCATCGGCTTCGGCATCGCGGAGGAGATCGTCGCGCGCGGCGGCAAGGTGTGCATCACCGCGCGCAAGCCGGACGAGCTCGAAGAGGCGGTGAAGGCGCTCGACCCCGACGGCTCCGGCCGGGCGATCAGCGCGCGGGGCAGTGCTGACGACGCGGAGCACCAGCAGGCGGCAGTCGCGCAGACGGTCGAGCAGCTCGGCCGACTCGACTACCTCGTCAACAACGCGGCGGTGAACCCGCAGTACGGGCCGATGATGGAGGCCGACCTCGGCGCGGTCCGCAAGGTGTTCGAGGTCAACGTCATCGCGGTGCTCGCCTGGACGCAGCAGGCCTGGCAGCAGTGGATGCAAAGCAACGGCGGCGCAGTGCTCAACGTCGCGTCCGTCGGCGGACTGCGCGCCGGCTCGCCGATCGGCGCCTACAACGCCAGCAAGGCCGCGCTGATCCATCTCACCCGCCAGCTTGCGGTCGAGCTCGGCCCATCGGTGCGGGTCAA
>JAFAQI010000041.1 GCA_019246495.1 Frankiales bacterium
GGGGTCTACAAGTTCCGTGACGAGCACGGTCGCGTCGTCTACGTCGGCAAGGCGAAAAGCCTGCGCAGCCGGCTGTCGTCGTACTTCCAGGATGTCGCGAACCTGCACCCGCGCACGCAGACGATGGTGCGTACGGCGGCGTCGGTCGAGTGGACGGTCGTCAGCACGGAGGTCGAGGCACTTCAGCTGGAGTACAGCTGGATCAAGGAGTTCGACCCGCGGTTCAACGTCCGCTATCGCGACGACAAGTCCTACCCATGGTTGGCCGTCACGCTGGACGAGGAGTTTCCCCGCGCGCAGGTGATGCGCGGCGCGAAGCGAAAGGGCGTGAAGTACTTCGGTCCTTACGCGCATGCCTGGGCGATCCGCGAGACTCTCGACGCGTTGCTCCGGGTCTTTCCGATGCGCACGTGCAGCGCCGGTGTCTTCAAGCGCGCCGGTCAGGTGGGCCGGCCGTGCCTGCTCGGCTACATCGACAAGTGCAGCGCGCCCTGCGTCGGCCGGGTCGACGCGGAACAACATCGCCGGATCAGCGAAGACTTCGTCGACTTCCTCTCGGGACAGACGCAGCGCTACATCAAGCGGCTCGAGCGCGACATGCGCGACGCCGCGCGCCGCCAGGAGTACGAACGCGCCGCTCGCCTGCGCGACGACATCGGCGCACTCAACCGCGCGATGGAGAAGCAGGCGGTCGTCCTCGGCGACGGCACCGACGCGGACGTGGTCGCCTTCGCGGAAGACGAGCTCGAAGCCGCCGTGCAGGTGTTCTACGTCCGCGGTGGCCGGGTCCGCGGTCAGCGCGGCTGGGTCGTCGACAAGGTGGAGGAGACCAGCACCTCGGGTCTCGTCGAGCAGTTCCTCACCCAGGCCTACCTCGACGAGCAGAACGAAGTGCCGCGCGAGGTTCTCGTGCCGACACTTCCGGACGACGAAGACGTCGTCACCCAACTGCTCGAGATCGTTCGCGGCGGTCGCGTCTCGCTGCGGGTGCCGCAACGCGGTGACAAGCGAGCGCTGCTCGAGACCGTCGAGCGGAACGCGAAGGAAGCGTTCGTGCGGCACAAGCTCAAGCGGTCGTCCGACATCACGTCGCGATCGCTGGCCCTTCAAGAGCTGCAGGACCGGCTTGGCCTCAGCGAGGCGCCGCTGCGCATCGAGTGCTACGACGTCTCGAACCTTCAGGGGACCGACGTCGTCGCGTCGATGGTCGTCTTCGAGGACGGCTTGGCGCGAAAGAGCGAATACCGGCGGTTCGCGATCCGGCAGAGCAACGACGGGGTCGTCGACGACACCGCGGCGATCAACGAGGTGATCTACCGCCGCTTCCGGCGCTACCTCGACGAGCGGATTGACAGCGACCAGCTCGACGACGTGGAACTGGCGGAGCGGGACGAGAGCCATCGGCCCATCGACCCGGTCACCGGCCGGCCACGCAAGTTCGCCTATCCGCCGCAGCTGGTCGTCGTTGACGGCGGCGCTCCGCAGGTCGCCGCCGCGGCTGCGGCGATGCGCAAGCTCGGCGTCGACGATGTCGCGCTGTGCGGTCTCGCGAAACGTCTGGAGGAGGTGTGGCTGCCCGATCGGCGCGACCCGATCATCATGCCGCGAACGAGCGAGGCGCTCTATCTCCTGCAGCGGGTCCGCGACGAGGCGCACCGCTTCGCGATCACCTATCACCGGCAGAAGCGGTCGCGCTCGATGGCCCAGAGCGTCCTCGACGACGTGCCCGGCCTGGGCGAGCTCAGGCGCAAGGCCATCCTCCGCGCGTTCGGCTCGGTGAAGCGGCTGAAGGCGGCGAGCATCGACGAGATCGCCCAGGTCCCCGGCGTGGGACGGCGTACGGCGGAAGCCGTGCACGCGGCGTTGGCCGCCGCCGCGCCCGCCACGCCGGCCGTCGACCCGACGACCGGGGAGATCATCGACGACGGTGACGAGAAATTGGTCGGGCTAGCGCCGGACACGGGCCCCGCCGGAGTGGCAGGCTTCGAGGCGAGCTCATGAGCACCCCGACATCGCCGCCCAGTCCCGCCGCACTCGACCTCGTCGTCATCAGCGGCCTGTCCGGCGCCGGGCGCAGCACGGCGGCAAAGTGCCTCGAGGACCTGGGCTGGTTCGTCGTCGACAACCTTCCGCCGTCACTGCTTGGCACCATGGTCGAGCTCGCCGGTCGCTCCCAAGGCTCAGTGGACCGCGTCGCCGTCGTCGTCGACATCCGCAGTCGCGGCTTCACATCCGACGTCAACGCGGCGCTCGCCGAGCTCGACGACAAGGGCTTGCGGCCCCGTGTCGTGTTCCTCGAGGCCGGCGACCAGGTGCTCGTCCGCCGCTTCGACAGCGTCCGCCGACCGCATCCGCTGCAAGCCGACGGCACGCTGATCGATGGCATCACCCGGGAACGCGAGCTGTTGCATGAGCTCCGCGGTGAGGCCGACCTCGTGATCGACACGACGATGCTCAACGTGCACGAGCTGCGCGCAAAGGTCGCGGCAGCCTTCGCGGATCCGGCGGCGACCGCACTGCACGCCACCGTCATGTCGTTCGGCTACAAGTACGGTCTGCCGGTGGATGCCGACCTCGTCATCGACTGCCGGCTCCTGCCCAATCCGCACTGGGTGGACGAGCTCCGGCCGAAGAACGGCCTGGACGCCGAGGTCGCCGACTACGTCTTCGCCCAGGAAGGTGCGCGCGAGTTCGTCGACGCCTACGCCGATCTCCTCCGCCGCTATGAGGCCGGTTACCTCCGGGAGGGGAAGCACTTCGCGACCATCGCCGTCGGTTGTACGGGGGGCAAGCACCGCAGTGTCGCGATCGCCGAAGCGCTCACCCGCCGGCTGCACGCGGACGGCGTCGACGTACGCGTCGTGCACCGCGACCTGGGCCGCGAATGAGCAGTCCGATGAGCGCATCCCATCCTCAGGGGCCCGATCCCCGGGTCGTCGCGTTCGGCGGCGGCCACGGCCTCGCCGCGTCGTTGCAGTCGCTGCGTCGCGTGACGTCCGCACTGACGGCGGTCGTCACCGTCGCCGACGACGGCGGCTCGAGCGGCCGGTTGCGCGCCG
>JAFAQI010000042.1 GCA_019246495.1 Frankiales bacterium
CCGGCGTGCGTGGGGAGCGCAACAGCGGCCACAGGCGATGCATCGGGGGGTTCACCCGGCCCCTGCATGCCTCACGGGGGCCATTTGTCCCTGGTTAGTGACTAGGTGGCACATGGCCCGGTCGGGGCCAGAGCCGCGCGAGGACGCGGCCGACCACCGCCTCGGCAGCCAGCGCGCCGAGCGTGCGGCTGTCGGTGCTGCCGTCCGGATTGTCCCCTTCGACCCAGATGCCCGAGGCGTCGAGCCGGCGTACCCGTTTGACCGCCAGCGGCCGGTCGGGCAGCTCCACCAGCACGACGTCGCCCTCGCGGGGAGGCCGGCGCCGACCGACCCGTACGACGAGAAGCTGGTCGCCGTCACGCAGCGCCGGCGCCATGGAAGGCCCCCGCACGAGCACCCGTCGCAGCGGCCAACGAGCGGGCCAGGCCATGGGGATAGTGTCGCCGAGAAGTCATCGTCATCAGCTCCCGGGAGGACCCATGTTGCGACGGCTGCTGCGCCCGAGTGTTGTCGTATCGGCGCACTGTGACCTGCCCTGCGGCGTCTACGACCCGGCGCAGGCCCGCATCGAGGCCGAGTCCGTCAAGGCGATCTGCGAGAAATACCAGGGCAACGAGGACCCGGTCTTCCGCACCCGCGCGCTCCTCATCAAGGAGCAGCGCGCCGAGCTCGTGAAGCACCACCTGTGGGTGCTCTGGACCGACTACTTCAAGCCGCCGCACTTCGAGAAGTACCCGGAGCTCCACCAGCTGTTCAACGAGGCGACGAAGCTCGCCGGCGCGGCCGGTGGCAAGGGCACGGTCGACCCGGGCGAGGCCGAGAAGCTCCTCCAGAAGATCGCCGAGATCGACAAGATCTTCTGGGAGACGAAGCAGGCCTGACGACCCCTCAGCGATGTGTCAGACGGTGAGCGGGCTATAGCCCCTTCACCGTCTGACACATTGTTTCGGTGATCCGGCCCGCGACCGTTGTCGACGTACCGATCGTCCTGACGCTCGTCCACGAGTTGGCTCGTTATGAGCGGGAGCCCGACGCCGTCCTCGCGACCGAGGAGTCGCTGGCCGCTGCGTTGTTCGGCGACAACCCGCGGGTGTTCTGCCATGTCGCGGAGGAGGACGACGGCGCGGTCGTCGGATTCGCGGTGTGGTTCTTCAACTTCTCGACGTGGCTCGGCCGGCACGGCATCTATCTCGAGGACCTGTTCGTGCAACCCGACGCCCGCGGCGCCGGGCATGGTCGCGCGCTGTTGACGGAGCTCGCGCGCATCGCGGTCGCCAACGACTGCGGCCGCGTCGAGTGGGCGGTGCTCGACTGGAACGTCGATGCGCAGGCGTTCTACGCGAGCCTTGGCGCGCAGCCGATGGACGAGTGGACGACGTGGCGCCTCACCGGCGACGCCCTGACCGCCCTTGGCTAGAAGCGGAGGTGGGACAGCGCGGCTGCGTCGCCGGGGCCGTTGCGTGCCGCGAGCCGCTCGGCCACGGCTGCGCGATGCGCCGCGTCGACGTTGCCGCCGTACTTGAACTTCGCCGTCATCTCCCGCGCCGTCAGCCGCAGCCCACGGATGCCGCTCAGCCGCCGCAGGTGCACGGCCGGATCGGCGGCACCGAGGTCGGGCTCGTACGCCGCGAGCTGCCGCCGCAGGATCTCGAGCTTGCCGTCGTCGTCGTCGACGACTTCGACGTCGCACACGAGCTGCACCGCGGCGTAGTAGGTCGTCGGGATGCCGAGGCGCGGGTCCTCGTCGCCGATCGCCTTCCACGCCGACGGGATGTAGGCCCAGTCACCGGCGACCGCCAGCACGGCCACCGGCCGCTCGTCGATCGCCGCCCAGACCGGGTTGGGCCTCGCGAGGTGCAGCCAGACATCCGCCCGGTCGCCCGCGACGTACTGGGTCGGCACCACCACCGGCAGGTCCCGCCCGCCGGGCACCACGAGCTGGCCGAAACCCTGCGAACGGACGAACGCCCACCCCTCGTCCTCGTCCGTGGCCGCGTCCCAGGGGTGCACCAACACGGTGCCAGTCTGCCCGGCAGAGGGTGCCCGCGAGGCGCGTCGGGGTGGGATAGCGTTTGGCCGCTATGTGCAACAGACATGAGGCAGGGGTCGCGTGACTCAGGACACGGGGGCGGCGGCGACCACCCCGCGGACCAGCGCCGCCGGAGATGTCGTCACCATCAAGCTCCCCGCGGCCGGCGCATACCTGTCGGTCCTGCGCACCGCGACGGCAGGCCTCGCGTCGCGGCTGGACTTCACGCTCGACGAGATCGAGGACCTGCGCATCGCGGTTGACGAGGCCTGCGCGATGCTCCTCTCGCAAGCCGTGCCCGGCGCCGACCTGGAGTGCCAGTTCCAGATCGGCGCGGACAGCATGCGGGTGGCCGTGAGCGTCCTCACCCTCGACGGCCGGGAGCCGTCCCGCGACACGTTCGCCTGGACGGTGCTCGCCGCACTCGCCGGTGCGGTCGACAGCTCGGCCGGCACCGACAACCGCGTCACCATCACGTTGCAGAAGCGACGGAGCGGGACCAGCCCGTGACCACCAACCCCGTCGACGCCCAACCGCCGGCGGAGTCAGGGACTCAGCCCGAGGTCGAAGAGCTCGAGACCGACCCGCAGCTTGCCGCGGACGTGGCGCGCGCGGCGCGTACGTCGCATGACCGGGCGCGCGCCCGGGGGCTGTTCGCCGACCTCGTGGCACTGCCGGAAGGCGACCCGCAGCGGCAGCGCGTTCGCGACGAGCTCGTCGAGATGCACCTGCCGCTCGTCGAATACCTCGCGCGCCGCTTCCGCAACCGCGGCGAGCCCCTCGACGACCTCGTTCAGGTCGCGACAATCGGCCTCATCAAGTCGGTCGACCGCTTCGACCTCGAGCGCGGCGTCGAGTTCTCGACCTATGCGACGCCGACGATCGTCGGTGAGATCAAGCGGCACTTCCGCGACAAGGGCTGGGCGATCCGCGTCCCGCGGCGACTGCAAGAGCTGAAGCTCTCGCTCGCCAAGGCGACGAGCGAGCTGTCCCAGAAGAACGGCCGCGCACCGACTGTCGCGGAGCTCGCCCAGCACCTCGAGCTCTCCGAGGACGAGGTCCTCGAAGGCTTGGAGTCCGCCAACGCCTACTCCGCTGTGTCGCTCGACGCGCCTGACACCGGTGACGACGACTCCCCCGCCGTTGCCGACTCACTCGGTACGACGGACGAGTCGCTCGAAGGCGTTGAGTACCGCGAGTCGCTGAAGCCGTTGCTGGAGAAGCTGCCACCGCGCGAAAAGAAGATCCTGCTGCTGCGCTTCTTCGGCAACATGACCCAGTCGCAGATCGCGGCCGAGCTCGGCATCTCGCAGATGCACGTGTCACGGCTGTTGGCCCGCACTCTCGCCAACCTCCGCGAAGGCCTCCTCGCCGAAGACTGAGGACTGAGTCCGAACTGCAGCCGGTGACTCAGTCGGGGTCCGGCGTACGGCGTTCACTCGCGACGAGTGATGCACCCGCGGTGATCGCGACGAGCGCGACGACTGCCGCGATCAGCGGCAACGTCGACCGCTGGTACCACGCGACGACCAGCGCGAAGAACTGCACGAGAAACGCCGGCGTCCGCGCCCACGACCGGCCGCGCCAGAACCCGCGCGCGACGAGGAGCACGAGGACGCCGTAGAAGGCGAGCAGCGCACCGAGGACGACCGCGACACCGCGATCGCTCGGATGGCCCACAAGAGCGGCGATCACGAAACCGACACCGGCGGCGAAGCAGGCCACGCCCTCCACCCCGATCAGGATGACGGCGACGCTCCGGGACCGCACGCAACAGATCTTTGCAGCCGGCTCCCGATACCCTCGATCGGTGCGCGCGCTGCTGGTCGTGAACCCGAAGGCCACGACAGCGTCTGCGCGCGGCCGCGACGTCCTCGCCCGCGCCCTCGGCAGCGACCTGAAGCTCGATGTCGTCGAGACCGAGCGCCGCAACCACGCCATCGAGCTCGGCGCGCGCGCGGTTGCCGACTCCTACGACCTCGTCGTCGTGCTCGGCGGTGACGGCACCGTCAACGAGGTCGTCAACGGCATCTTGCGCGACGGTCCGCGCAGCGACCTGCCCGCGCTCGCCGTCGTACCCGGCGGCAGCACCAACGTCTTTCACCGCGCGCTCGACATCCCGCGCGACCCGGTGGAGGCGACGGGATCCCTGCTGGACGCAATCCGGGAGGGACGGAGCCGGCGGATCGGGCTCGGCAAGGCCAACGACCGCTGGTTCACGTTCACCGCGGGGCTCGGGCTCGACGCCGACGCCGTACGCGCCATCGAGCGGGCGCGAGCCAAAGGCAAGGCGGCGACCCCTACCCGTTACGCCGTGACCGCACTACGCCGGTTCTTCATCGGCACCGACCGCCGCCATCCCGCGCTGACGCTCGAGCGACCGGGTGAGGAGCCCGTGCCGGGGCTGTTCGTGGCGATCGTGGGCAACTCCGCCCCGTGGACCTACTTCCGGTCGCGGCCGGTCGTCCTGACGCCGACCGCGTCCTTCGACACCGGACTTGACCTCGTGACCCTGCGCAAGCTGCGTACGGCGGGCACGCTCTGGGCGGCCGGCGGCATGCTCACCAGCAAGGGCATCCGCGGCCGCGCGACGGACATCTACACCGACCTGCAGGAGTTCCGGGTGGTTGCCGACCGGCCTGTTCACCTCCAGGTCGACGGCGACTACCTCGGCGAGCGCGAGGCCGTGACCTTCACGAGCGTTCCGGCCGCGCTTCGCGTCATCTGCTGAGCGGCGTTCCGCGACGTGCGTCATCTGCTGACGCGACTTCCGCGAACGGCGGATGCCGGAACAGCAGCGCGGCCGAGCAACGTGACGTTGCTCGGCCGCGGCTGTGCTGCGGGTCGGGTCAGCTGGAGGTGCGGGCGGCCCGGGTGCCTTCGATCGACTCGTCAATGACCTCGACGGTCTCCTTGGCCTCCAGCGCCTCCTGCTGAGCGGCGAGGGCGTCGGACTCGCGGCTCAAGGCCTCGAGCCGGGCCCGGCGCTCGGCGTCGGTCAGCGCCTTGTCCTGCTCGATCTTGGTCTTGCGGACCGCCGCGGCCTTCTGCGCCGCCTTGGTCTCGGCGGCCCGCTTGCGGTTCGCCGCCTGCTGCTCGGCCTGACGCTCGCGCTCCGCCGCCTGCTGGGCGGCCCGCTCACGCTGCCGCTCGGCCTGCTCCTCCCGGGCCGCGAACTGCGCGTCGGCCTCGGCGCGCTCCTGCTCGGCGAGCGTCTCGAGCTCGGTCGCCTTGCGGAGCTGGGCGAGCTTCGCCTGACGCAGCCGGCCACGGGTAACCAGGCTGTCGTCGCGCAGCAGCGATCCCAGGACGGTCTCGACTGTCGCCTCGAGTCCCTCGAACGCCATCGCCGGCGGCCAAGCCTCGTTGCCACGCTGGCTCGCCGCGCGCTCGGCGGCGGCCAACGGCAGCCGGGCAGCGCTCAGACCGGCGGTGACGAGCGCGCGGGGGACGACACGGATGCGGTCGGTGGGTGTCATGCGATCTCCTCGGCGGTCTCGTCCAGGGCCTGAGCGGTGGTGCGGGCGCGCTGCGCCTCGGCCTCGAGCCGGGCGAGCTCCTGCTCGGCGGCGACCCGCTCGCGGGCAGCCGCGTCGACCTGGGCGTCGGCGAGCCGCTCCTGCGCGGCCTCCTGGCGCTGCGCAGCGTCGGCCTGGCTTGCCGCGGCCCGGTCGGCCTGCTGCTGCTCGATGGTCTTCTGCTGCTCGATGCGGCGCTGCGTCTCCTCCGCGCTGAGCTCGGTCGCCAGGCGTCGGCGCTCGATCTCGATCTCGCGCTCGCGGGCAACGAGCTCGGCCTCGGCCTTCTCGCGCTCGGCCCGCTCCTGGAGCTCCGCGGCCTCAGCGGTCGCGTTGACCTTCTCCTGCTGGAGCTGGCCCTCGTGCTTCAGGTCCTCGTTGCCGATCAGGGAGCCGGCTGCGCTCTTGGCGGCTCCGACGATGCGGTCGGCAAAGCCGCCGCCTCCGGTTGTGGACATGGGTACTCCTTGCGCGACGGCGAAACCGCCGCGGTTGTCATCGATTGGGGTGGACTGTCCGAGTCCTTCCCGCTAACGGGAGCAAGCACCCTTCGGCGCGCCGACCGATCGGTGTGACGAAGGCAACAGTTGCCCGTTCGCGGAACGCGCGGTGAAGCCCTTGCGAAGGACCGAACGGCGTTCTAACGTGCGGAGAAGAAGTGGTCTGGACGTCGTACCCGCTGAGCCACTAGCGTCGCGACGTCGACACCCATAGCGATCTTGTCGAGCGCAACCGGTACAGACCAATTCGTGAAAGTGTTCACAAAGCGGCCGCGAGCCACCCGGCCGGTGCGTGGGCAACCCGCCCGAAAGGGCGGGGACAGGTGCCGCCGGCACCCTGACCCAGTGACCGACGGCGAGGCAACGCCTCGCCCTGACGGAGGGACGAACGCATGGACTGGCGCCACCGCGCGGCCTGCCGTGACGAAGACCCCGAGCTGTTCTTCCCTGTCGGCACCACCGGCCCAGCGCTTCTGCAGGTCGAAGAGGCCAAGGCCGTCTGCCGCGGCTGCAGCGTGCTCGACGACTGCCGTAGCTGGTCACTCGAGACCAGCCAGGAGGCCGGCGTCTGGGGCGGCCTGTCCGAGGACGAACGTCGGGCTGTCCTGCGCCGCGGAGTCAGCCTGCACGGCATCACCGGCGGCCTCCGGGCGTCCGCCCACTCGGCCTGACCCGCCTCCCGTGGCGGAGCGCTACATCCGCCCCCCGCTCGTCGGGGTCGAGGCCCGTTCGGAGCGCGCCGCCGTCTGGCGCTTCCGGCTGCTGCTTCTCGTCCTGTTGGCGGCGCTGGTCGTCGGCGTGGTGTTCCTCGTCCGCATGATCATCGCGCCGAGCAACGAGGGCCCGCCGACCATCGGCCTCCCCCAGACCGCAGTGGTCCAGGTCCGCTGAGCTGGCTCAGCCCGGCTGGGTCGTCTCCGGGAGCGCGACCTCGACCGTGACGAGCGTTCCGCCTCCCGGCCGCTCGCCGAGCCGCAACCGCCCGCCCAGCTCGGTCTCGACGAGCGTGCGAACGATCTGAAGGCCGAGCCCCGCCGAGTCGTCCACCTCGAACCCGGCCGGCAGCCCCCGCCCGTCGTCACCGACAGCAACCCGCAGGCCGCGCGACCGGTCACGCTCGGCGGTCAACTCGACCTGACCGCGCTCGCGGCCGGCAAGGCCGTGCTCGACCGCGTTCTGCACGAGCTCGGCCACGACCATCGCGAGCGGTGTGGCGACCTCGGCTGGGAGATGGCCGAAGCTGCCGGACCGGCGTAGCTCGAGCGCTGGACCGATGTCGGCTGCGACAGCCGGCGCCGTCACGTCGAGCACCATCGCGCAGATCCGGTCGGCGACGTCGTCGAAAAGCACGGTCTCGTCCAGCGTGCCGGACAGGGTTTCGTGCACGACGGCGATCGAGGAGACCCGGCGTACCGACTCCTCCAGCGCCGCGCGTGCCTCCGGGGCGGCCAGCCGCCGCGCCTGAAGCCGCAGCAGCGCGGCCACGGTCTGGAGGTTGTTCTTCACCCGGTGGTGGATCTCGCGGATCGTCGCGTCCTTGCCGATCAGCTGGCGCTCCCGGCGGCGCAGCTCCGTGACGTCGCGCACCAGCACCAGCGCGCCGATGTGCTCGCCACCGGGCCGCAGCGGGATGGACCGGAGCTGTACGACGACGTCGCGCGTCTCGACCTCGCCGGTCTGCGCGGTCCGGCCGTCGGCGAGCCGGGCGGCCGACGGGTCGACCGGCCCGGCCGGAGTCGCGGCGAGGCCGGCGGTGATCTGGTCGAGCCGCAGCCCGACGAGGTCGCCGCGGTGACCGAGCCGACGGTAGGCGGACAGCGCGTTGGGGCTGGCGAACGACACCGTCCCGTCGGCCTCGAGCCGGACCAGGCCGTCGCCGACCCGCGGGCCGCTGCCGTCGTCCGAGCCGTCGCCGGCATGCGGCCAGCGGCCCTCGGCGAGCATCTGGGCGAGCTCGGCGGCGCTCCGCAGATAGGCGATCTCGAGCCGGCTGGGCGTGCGGGCCGCGGCGAGGTTGGTGTCGCGCGCCACCACGGCGACCAGCCGGCCGCTCCGGGTGACGGGGATCGCCTCCTCGCGGACCGGTACGCCGTCGAGCCACACCGGGTCGCCTTCCCGGCAGATCCGCTGCTCGAGGGCGGCGACGGCGAGCTGTGGCCGCTCGGCCGCTGTCGCGAGGCTGCCGACGACGTCGTCCTGGTAGGCCGTCGGGCCGGTGGTCGGCCGCATCTGCGCGACCGCCGCGAAGCCGTCATCGCCGGTCGGGACGAACAGGATGAGGTCGGCGAACGACAGGTCGGCGAGGAGTTGCCAGTCCGCGACGAGCCGGTGCAGGTGGTCGACGTCCGCGCCGCTCAGGCCATGCGCCCCGAGCAGCTCGTCAATCGTCGGCATGGCGCCATTGTCGGCGCTGCCCTCGCCAATTGCGGATTCTCCGCCCTAGAGGGCAGGCAATCCGCAATTGCCCAGCGCGCGTGGGCTCAGCGCGCGCGGGCTCAGCTGGCGGCGGACAGCGAGCTGACGAGCTGGTGCCACATCTCGCCGCTCGTCTCGTGCATCGCGGGGCAGCAGGTCGGACCGCCGGGGACGCCGACGCCGATCTCGAGGTGCGGCGCGCTGGACTGGCCGACGATGCCGCAGCCGATCTCGCTGATCCGCTGCCCGATGCGGACGTGGTCGCCGACCCGGACGAAGTCGCGGCCGGTGTGGCCGTAGTAGACGTCGCGACCGCGGAACGGGCCGCTGGTCATCCGGATCACTGGTGCGGTCGGGCCGAAGCCGTTGATGCCCTCCTGGACGACGACGCCGTTGCCGACCGCGACGAGGATCGCGGCGTGGCCGCAGGCCTCGCCGGCGGCCATCAGGTCCACGCCCTGGTCCTGGCTCCACGTGCCGACCGGGGCGACGTGGGTGACGTCGCGGAGCGGGAACCGGAACGCGATCCGGTGGGCCGGCCGCGGCCTCGGCGCGACGCGGACCGTCGTGACGGCGAGAGGGGAGGGCGCGAGGTTGGGCGTGCCCTCGAAGCGAACGCCGAGCTGGAAGGTGCGGGTTGGCCGGGCCGACACGCGCGCCCAACCGGCCGCATCGGCGCGGGCCCAGCGTGCCGTCCGCCAGGCATGCTGGGCGTCGCGGCGGATCATGAAGTGCAGGCGCTGGGCAGGCAGCCCGTGCCCGTCGAGCAGCAGCTGCCCGCGCAGCCGCGCGGCGCTGCGGTAGCCGACCCGGCCCGGCGCCGCGGCGCGGACCGAGACGACATGCACGACGGTCGTCGCCGTACGCGCCGCCGCGATGCCCGCGACTCCGTCCGAGTAGGCACCGAACTGCGTCGGCCGGTTGACCGAGCCGATCTGGTAGCCGGCCGTGCCCGTCATGTCCGTGGCCACTGCGCCCAGGTCCCGCCAGATGCGCGCGCCGACCGGGCGGGACACGAAGTGCACGGTCTGGGCGGGCAGCGGCGCGCCGTGGACGTTCAGGCGCGCGGTGAGCTCCACCCCGCTGCCGGCCCCCACGTTGGCCGGGGCCGTGAGCGTGAGGTGGCTGATCGCGAACGGCGACGACGCCGAAGCGGTCTGAAGCGGTACGACGAGCCCGACGGCTGCCAGGACGGGCAGCGCACGCGTGACATGGACGAGCAGCGGCTTGACCCGCACGACAGCCTCCACCGCCTGCGGGGTTAGCTGTCGGGTTCGGGCGGAGGTGCTGCCCGGCCACTCGCGGTGGCTTCACCCCAAGGCTCCCGGAACGGTGTCCCGAGCGCCGGTGGATGGGTCCCCCAGCTCCTGCCGTCGTTGCTCGCGCCCTGGGTGGGATGACCGGCGGCAGGATTCGGCGTACCGGTCGGGCGGTTGACGTTTGGTCACGAGAAGGTTACGGACCGCCGTACGGCGATGTCCACCCAGGTTGCCCTGGGCGTGTCCGTCCCCTAGCCCCACAGGGTCGGGCAGACCGGTCAAGCGACCGGTCAGGCAGACAGCCTCAGGCGACCGAGATCAGGCAACCCGAACTCAGGCAACGAGGCCGAGGCGGCGCAGCTCGACCGTGAGGTCGTGCGGGTTCGTCGACGCCGCCATGGCCGCGTCGAGCGTGATGACGCCGTCGCGGATCAGGCCCACGAGGTGCTGGTCGAAGGTCTGCATCCCGTAGAACGCGCCCTCGGCGATCAGGGCGTTCATCGTCGAGGTCTTCTCCGGGTCGGCGATCGCCTCGGCGACGCGACCGGTGTTGACGCAGACCTCCATCGCGACGCAGCGGCCCTCGCCGTCGGCGCGCGGAACGAGCCGCTGGCAGATGATGCCGCGCAGCGCGCTCGCGAGCGACAGGCGGACCTGCTTCTGCTTGTGCGGCGGGAAGAAGTCGATGATGCGGTTGACCGTCTCCTGCGCGTCGGTGGTGTGCAGGGTCGACATGACGAAGTGGCCGGTCTCGGAGGCGGCGAGCGCCGCGCGGACCGTCTCCACGTCACGCATCTCACCGACGAGGATGACGTCGGGGTCCTGCCGCATCGCGGCGCGCAGTGCGGTCGAGAAGTCCTCGGTGTCGACGCGGACCTCGCGCTGGTTGATCATCGCGAGCTTGTCGAAGTGCAGGACCTCGATCGG
>JAFAQI010000545.1 GCA_019246495.1 Frankiales bacterium
CCGTGAGCCACGCGCTCGACGTCGAGGATCATCGGCGGACGATCAGTGGCCGCCGTCGTCGCGCAGCCGGTCGGAGGACTCCAACTGGTAGGGAACGCTGCTCACCATGACACCCGGAGTGAACAGCAGCCGGCCCTTGAGCCGGAGTGCGCTCTGGTTGTGCAAGAGCTGTTCCCACCAGTGGCCGACGACGTACTCCGGGATGTAGACGGAGACCAAGTCACGCGGACTCTGCCGGTTGATGCTGCGGATGTAGTCGACGATCGGCCGGGTGACTTCGCGGTAGGGCGACTCGAGGATCTTCAACGGCACCGGGATGCCGCGCAGCTCCCACTCGCGTTGCAGCGCCTCGGTCTCGGACGGCTCGACGTCGACCGTCACAGCTTCGAGGTTGGACGGGCGGGACGCTCGCGCATACGCGATCGCGCGCAACGTCGCCTTGTGAACCTTCGAGACGAGTACGACGGCATGCACCCGCGACGGGAGCATCGTCTCCTCGTCGGTCGGCGCAAGCTCGACGCGCACCTTGTCGTAGTGCCGCCGGATACCGCGCATCATCGCGAACAGCACGGCCATGGCGACGACCGCGATCCATGCGCCTTCGGTGAACTTCGACACGAGGATGATGACGAGGACCAGGCTCGTCACCGCCGCGCCGATCGTGTTGATGACGCGGGAGCGCTTCATCTGCCGCCGCCGCGCCGGGTCCTTTTCGCCGGGCAGGTGGCGGTTCCAATGCCGAATCATGCCGGTCTGGCTGTTAACGAACGAGACGAACACACCGACGATGTAGAGCTGGATCAGCCTGGTCGGTGAGGCGCTGAACGCAACGATCAGCAGGACGGCGAACCCGGCGAGCAGCAGGATGCCGTTGCTAAAAGCGAGGCGGTCCCCACGGGTGTGCAGCTGACGCGGCAGATAGCCGTCACGGGCCAGGATCGACGCGAGCACCGGGAAGCCGTTGAACGCGGTGTTGGCCGCGAGCACCAGGATCAGCGCGGTGACAGCCTGGAGGTAGTAGAAGCCCAGCGCGTGGTAGCCACCGAAAACCGCGGCGCCGACCTGCGCAATGACCGTCGGCAGATGCGCTGACTTGGACAGCCCGAGGTCGGTCGGCGAGTTCGCGGTGTGGACGTGGCTGAGGATCGCGAAGGCCGTGATCGCGAGGAACATGCTGACCGCGATGGCGCCGAGCAACGCGAGCGTCGTCGCGGCGTTCTTGCTCTTCGGCTTCTTGAACGCCGGGACGCCGTTGCTGATCGCCTCGACACCGGTGAGCGCGGTGCATCCCGAGGCAAAGGAGCGCAGCAACAGGAACGCGAGCGCGAGGCCCGCGAAATGCTGCGGATGCGCGAACTGCAGATGGGCGGTCGACGCCCGCAGATGATGTCCGGACAGCAGACGGCCGGCGCCGACAGCGATGAGAACGAGAACGGCGAACATGAACGCATAGGTCGGGATCGCGAACGCAGTTCCCGACTCGCGCAAACCGCGCAGGTTGAGCACCATGATCAGCAGGACGATGCCGACCGCGATCGGCACCTCGTGTCCCTGGAGAGAGGGCAGCGCCGACGACACGTTCGCGACGCCGGAGCTCACCGACACGGCGACCGTCAGGACGTAGTCGACCATGAGCGCGGCCGCGACAGTCGTGCCGAACTGCCGCCCGAGGTTGGTCGTCGCGACCTCGTAGTCGCCGCCTCCGCTGGGATAGGCATGCACGTTCTGCCGGTAGGACGCGACGACCACCAACATGAGGAACGCGACGCCCGCCGCGGCGTACCAGGTGTAGTGGATGAGCGCGAGTCCGCCCGCCGACAGCACGAGGAGGATCTCCTCGGTTGCATAGGCCACGGACGACAGGGCGTCGCTCGCGAAGACCGGCAAGGCAATCTTCTTCGGCAGCAGCTGCTCGCCGAGCTGGGTGCTCCGCATCGGGCGGCCGACGAGCAGCCGCTTGAAGACGTCACCCAGCGTGGACACGGCGACAGGCTACGGCCCAGCCTCTCGTCGCGGGCGCAACCTGGCGCCACGGGTATCGTGCTGACCCGTGCACGTCGTGATCATGGGCTGCGGCCGAGTCGGGTCGACCCTGGCGCACAGCCTGGAGACGGCCGGTCATTCCGTCGCGGTCGTCGACCAGGACGCGGGCGCGTTCCGCCGGCTCGGCACGAGCTTCGCCGGACGGCAGATCACCGGCGTCGGCTTCGATCGCGACACGCTCGTCGAGGCAGGCATCGAGGAGGCGGACGCGTTCGCCGCCGTCTCCAGCGGCGACAACTCCAACATCATCTCGGCGCGGGTCGCCCGGGAGACGTTCGGTGTCGAGAACGTCGTCGCCCGCATTTATGACCCGAAGCGCGCCGAGGTCTATACGCGGCTCGGCATCCCGACGGTCGCAACCGTGCGGTGGACCGCGGACGAGATGTTGCGTCGCCTGCTGCCCGAGGGCGCGCACAGCGTGTGGAGCGACCCGACCGGGCACGTCCTGCTCGCCGAGATGCCATTCGCAAGCGGCTGGGTAGGCCGATCGGTGCCCAAGGTGGAGGAGCACACCGGCACGCGCATCGCGTTCATCACCAGGTACGGCGACGCGCTCCTCCCGACTCCCGAGACCGCGCTGCAAGACGGCGACGTGCTGCACGTGCTCGTCAAGCGCGGTGAGGTGCCGCGTGTCACCGAGGTCTTCGCTGCCGACCCGGCGACGGGGGATGCCGCGTGAGAGTCGCCATCGCCGGCGCCGGCAACGTCGGCCGGTCGATCGCGCGGGAGCTGCTCGAGAACGGCCACGAGGTCCTGCTCATCGAGCGCGAGTCGAAGGCACTGAAGAAGTCGACGGTGCCGGAAGCGTCGTGGATCCTCGCCGATGCCTGCGAGCTCGACACGTTGGAAGAGGCACGGCTGCAGGACTGCAGCGTCGTCGTCGCCGCGACCGGCGACGACAAGGTGAACCTTGTCGTGTCGCTGTTGGCAAAGACCGAGTTCGGCGTACCTCGTGTGGTCGCGCGGATCAACCATCCGAAGAACGAGTGGCTGTTCAACGAGTCGTGGGGTGTCGACGTGTCGGTGTCGACGCCGCGACTGCTGTCCGCCCTCGTCGAGGAGGCGGTGACGGTCGGCGACCTCGTCCGGCTGCTGTCGTTCCGGCGCGGCGAGGCCAACCTGGTCGAGCTGACGCTGCCGGACGACGCTCCGCTTGCCGGTCACCGGGTGGGTTCGATCACCTGGCCGACCGACGTGGCGCTGGTTGCAATCCTTCGCGACAACCGCGTCATCACCCCGAGCCACGACGACCCGCTCGAGGCCGGCGATGAGCTGATGTTCCTCGCGGCGCCCGACATGGAGCACGAGCTGCACGACCTCATCGCCCGCGGCGGCTGACCTACCGGGTCAGAGGTCGACCGGCGTCAGCTCGTATCGAGGGTTGTAGATGAGCTTGCGGCCCTCGCTGGTCGTCACGCGGCCGGTCGCGCGCAGCTGGCGCCCTGGCCCGAGTCCGGCAATGGTGCGCCGGCCCAGCCAGACCAGCGTCACGGTGCCCGACCCGTCGTAGAGCTCGGCCTCCAACGCGGGTACGCCGGCGCGCGGCCGGATCGTCATCGTCCGGATGGTTCCGAAGACGGTGACCGGGACGCGGTCGCCGCATCGCGCCACTGTCGTCGCGCCGGAGTCGATCGCGCGCCGCTGCATCTCCTCCGCGTCGAGATCGTGCGTCTCGGCGGTGAGGTTGCGCACGGCCTTCTTGAAGCGATTCACGTCCACCTCCCCACCCACCACCCAAGCATGGTCCGGCTGCGCCGGCCCTACGTCAGTTGGTCTCGGTGATCTCGGGTCCGCGTTCGAGCATCTCGAGACCAGGCCGCGCCGGCTCGGGCTCAGGCTGGTGCTCCAGCGCCTCCTTGGGCAGCCGCAGCGGAAGCATGTCGCGCGGTGGCATTGCCTCGCCGCCGCGGACGACAACCGTGCCACGGAAGACGTCGAGCAGGCGGGTCGCCTGAGCGGGATCGGTCGCGGCCGGGCCGGTCAGCAGCGCCCGGAGAAACCACCGGGGTCCGTCGACACCGATGAAGCGCATCGGCTGCAAGCCACCGCCGGGCGGGCCGCCCTGGTCGGGCGGAGGCGCGGGTACCCGTGCACGCAGCTCCGAGCCGAAAGGTCCGTCGGTCACCTCCGCGCTGCCGCCGCCCTCCCGGATCGATGCCGCGATCTCGTCGCGCACCTCCGGCCAGATGCCAGCCGACCGCGGTGCGGCGAACGCGTGCACCTGCATCGCGCTGTTGCCGTCGACGAGCGTCGCCGCGACGACGGTCTGCTCCTGTACGTCGACACGAACCTCCATGCCATCCGGCACCGGCACGAGCAAAGACCCGAGGTCGAGCCGGGCGACGCCGTCGTCGTCGACGTCGTGCGAGTCCCACGGACCCGACGGGCGGGCCGGCTGCGCGGGGCTGTCGTCGGGTCCGGCGAGCGATTCGTCGCCGGCCTCGTCGACCGCGTCGTCGACGTCGTCCTCGTTGCGGCGGCGTCGGAACACCTCAGCTCCTCCTCGACGGCTCGCCGGCGGAGCCGGCGTCACCTCCACCGTAGCCACCGGTCGAGCCGAACCCGCCCGTCGCACGGGCCGACGCCGGCAGCTCGGCCAGCTCGGCGAACTCCGCGCGCTCCACCCGCTGGACGACGAGCTGGGCGATCCGGTCTCCGCGGCGCAGCCGAATCGTCTCTCTCGGGTCGAGGTTCACGAGGATCACCTTGATCTCGCCGCGGTAGCCGGCGTCGACCGTCCCCGGTGCGTTGACCAGGGCGAGGCCGGACTTCGCGGCGAGACCCGAGCGCGGATGCACGAACGCCGCGAAGCCTTCAGGCAGCGCGATCGCAACGCCGGTAGGAACAACCGCGCGCTCTCCCGGCGGAAGCTCGAGATCGACGGCGGTCACGAGATCAGCGCCGGCGTCGCCGGGGTGGGCGTATGCCGGAGCCGGCAGATCCGGGTCCAGTCGCTGGATGCCGACCCTGACCGGTTCGCTCGCACCCACGGCGGGGGACCCTATAGCCATGACGCGGACTGTGGTGGTGACCGGAGCGAACAGTGGCATCGGGCTCGTGACGGCGGTGGAGCTGGCAGCCGCCGGCTACGACGTTGTCGGGACCGCGCGATCGGAAGACAAGGCACAGGTGCTGAGCGACGCGGCAGCCGAACGCGGCGTCTCGGTGCGGACCGCCATCGCCGACGTCGCCGACGCGGAGGCCACCGCCAAGGCGTTCGCCGAGATCGAGGCCGACAGCGACATCTGGGCGGTCGTCAACAACGCCGGCTTCGCGCAAGCCGGTGCGGTCGAGGACGTCGACGACGACGCCGTTCGCTACCAGCTCGAGGTAAACCTCGTCGCACCCGCGCGGATCGCGCGGCTCGTGCTGCCCGGCATGCGTCAGCGCGGCGACGGCCGGATCGTGAACATCTCGTCGGTCGCCGGCCGGATCTCGCTTCCGCTGATGGGTTGGTATTGCGCGTCCAAGCACGGCGTCGAAGCCATGACCGACGCGCTGCGGATGGAAGTGGCGCCGTACGGCGTGAAGGTCTCGCTGGTCGAGCCGGGCAGCTTCGGCACCGGCATCTGGGAAGGCGCGAGCTATCCGGAACAGGCCGCGACCGAGGACTACGCCACGGCCTATGCCCGGGCGCGGCGGACCACGACGGCCGGAGCGCGGATCCTGCCCGACCCGATCTGGGTCGCGCGGACTGTCCGTCTCGCGCTGTCCTCACCAGTGCCGCTGGCGCGCTACCTCATCGGCGCCGACGCCGTCGGCGGTGTCGTTGCCGAGCGGCTCGTGCCGACCGCCGTCACCGACGTGGTCAAGGGACTGGTGACGGGCGTCCGCAAGCTGCCGTTCAGCGGCTGACGGTCTCGTCGGCCTCGGCGTCCGCCATCGTGGGGTCCGCGGGGTAGGCATCCACGTCCTCGTC
>JAFAQI010000551.1 GCA_019246495.1 Frankiales bacterium
TCATCATCGCCACCAACATCCGCGGCCGACGGTGTCGCCGGCGCCTGTCGCTGTCTCGCCGGCGGCGACGGCTCCCGCGGTGCACGGGCAGATCCTCGCGGTCGGCGCATCGGTGATGCTCGCGGCGATCGACGAGCTGCATCACCAGCTGCACGCGACCGTCGACGCCGCGGTCAACCGGCAGCCTTACCAGATCATCGACCGGCTCGCGGCCTATCGCAGCGCGCATGCCTTGCCACCGATCGTCGTCGTACAGATCGGCGAGAACGGACCGCTGAGCTCGACCGACGTGCAACGACTGCGCACGGTGCTGCGTGGCGTGCGGCTCGTCGTACTGACGAACCTTCGCTATCCCGGCGAGAGCTGGATCGACGCGACCAACCGACAGCTCGCGCATCTCGCGGCGACCTGGCCCAACGCGCGACTGGCCGACTGGCGGTCGGCAAGCGCCGATCCGCACCTGCTCTGGGACGGCACGCACCCGGATCCGGCAGGCGCCGTCGTCTACGCCCGAACGATCGCGCGAACCATCGGCGGTTGAGTGCCGGCGGCACGCGCGGCGTTCACATCGGCGACACCGCGACGAAACGTGGCGGGGCGACGCTGGGCCGACGTCGACGCGAGGAGGTCACGTGCCTGCGCATCTCCGGGTCAGCCTGGCGGACCGGCCGGGTGCTCTCGCGGCACTCGCCCGGGCGCTCGCCGGGGCGGGCGCCAACGTGCTGTCCGTGACGGTGACTGAACGCGAGCAGGGCCGCGCGGTCGACGACCTGCTGCTCGACTGGCCCTACGAGCGGCCGTTCGACGCGGTCGTGCGTGCCGTCGAAAGCTGTGACGGCGCGCGGCTGCACGGCCTGCGCCACGTGTCGGAGAGCGCGCCGAGCCGCGACTGCGACGTGATGCAGCAGGTCGTCGACCAGCCGCATCGCGCCATCGAAACCGTGATCGATGCGCTGCCGCACCTGATGCTGGCCGACTGGTGCGCGGCGTTCGACCGGCGTTGGCCGCGCGAGGTCGTCTACGGCACCGCGGGCAGCCCGCTCCCGCTGCCGGAGACGACGGGTCCGCTGGACCGGCCGCGCGCGTTCGCGGTCCGCGAGGAGACGTTGATGCTGGTGCAGGTGCCGGGTACGGCGCTGCGGTTGCTGGTCGGCCGGTACGACGGACCGGCCTTCAGCCGCAGCGAGGTGGACCGCGCGGCGGCTCTCGTCAGCGCGACCGCGGGCGTCATCCGCCTCGCCGACGCCTCCTCGCTGGCCCGCCTCGAAGGTTGAGTGCGACGAACGACGTGCTTCCGCGGTCGTTGATGCACGTCGTTCGTCGCACTCAACCTTCGAGGTGCCAGACGGTGGTCTCGGGGTCGAGGGTCACGACCGGCTGCGGAAGGGTGCGCGGCTCGGCGGTGAAGTTGGTCGCGACGACGAGGCTGCGGCCGTCGGCCGCCGTACGCCGAAACGCCAGGCAGCCGTCCGGTGCGTCGAGCCAGGCGACCTCCCGACCGAGACCGGGCACGAGCTCGCGACGGCGCCGCAGCAGCTCGCGATAGGCCTCCAGCGTCGAGCCCGCGACGCCGTCCTGCTTGTCGACCGCCAGCGCGGCCGCCTGGTCATCGAACGGCAGCCACGGCTTGCCGGTCGTGAAGCCGTGCCCATCACCGTTGGCCGACCAGGGCATCGGCGTCCGGCAGCCGTCCCGGCCGGCCTCGCCGGTCCGGAACCAAATCGGATCCTGCCGCGCCTCGGGCGGCACGTCGCTCTGCTCGAGGCCGAGCTCTTCCTCTTGGAAGAGGTACGCCGAACCCGGCAGCGCGATGAGGAACGCGGTCGCCGCGAGAGCTCGCCGCCGGCCTGCCTCGCCGCCACCGAAACGAGTCGCATGCCGGATGAGGTCGTGGTTGGACAACACCCATGTCGGCGACGTGCCGTCGCGCTCGAACAGCTCGAGCGACCGGGTCACCTTCGCGCGAAACGCCTCGGCGTCGAACGGCATCTTCGCGATCGAGAAGTTGAACGCCTGCTGGAGCCGCGTCGGTCCGACGTACCGCGCGACCCGGTCCATGTCGTAGAGGAACACCTCGCCGACGAACGACCGATCGCCGTACTCGTCGAGGACGCCACGCCACTCCTCCCAGACGCCGAACACCTCGTCCTGGTCCCACGCGTTCTCCTTGCCGTCGCGCATTGCGGCGTCCTTGTAGAGCGCGTGCGCGACGTCGATGCGAAAGCCGTCGACGCCGCGGTCGAGCCAGAACCGCAGGATGTCGCGAAACCGCTCGTGCACTACCGGGTTGCGCCAGTCGAGATCGGGCTGCGACGAGTCGAACAGGTGCAGGTAGAACTCGCCCGACGTCTCGTCGCGGGTCCACGCCGAGCCGCCGAAGACCGACTGCCAGTCGTTCGGAGGTGAACCGTCGGCGCGCCCAGGCCGGAAGAGATAGAGCTCGCGCTCCGGTGCCGACGGGTCGGCAACCGCCGCGCGGAACCACGGATGCTCGATGCTCGTGTGGTTCGGTACGACGTCGACGAACACCCGCAAGCCGAGCGCGTGTGCGTCGGCAAGCAGCGCATCGAAGTCCTCGAGCCTCCCGAACCGCGGGTCGACGTCGCAGTAGTCCGCAACGTCGTAACCGGCGTCGTGCATCGGCGACGGATAGAACGGCGTGAGCCAGATCGCGTCGACACCAAGTCGTTTGAGATACGGCAGCCGGGCGTGAATGCCTGCAAGATCACCGATTCCGTCGCCGTTGCTGTCCTGAAAGCTGCGGACATAGATCTCGTAGACGACCGCGTCGCGCCACCACGGGTCAGCCACGGGTCACGCGGACTGCACGAACTCGGCGACGACGCGGCCGAGCTCCTCGCCCGCATCCTCCTGGAGGAAGTGTCCGGCGCCGCGAATCGTCGGATGCTCCCGTCCTTGCGCACCGGGCATCGCCGCCGCGAGGACCGGTGCCATGCCACCGGTGATCGGGTCGCCGTCACTGAACGCGCAGAGGAACGGCAGGTCCAGCGTCGTGAGGATCTCCCACGCCTTCTGGTTGGCGATGCCGCCCGGATCGTCGGGCGTCGTCGGAATGAGCCCGGGAAACGACCTGGCGCCGGCCTTGAACGACTCGTCCGGGAACGGCGCGTCGTAGGCCGCAGCGACCTCCGGCGAGAGTCGCGTCTTGCATCCGCCGGTGACGAAACGCGAGATCTCGAGCCGCCCCGCCTTCTCGACCGCCTCGCGGAACAACCACCACACATCGGGCATCGGATGCCGGCCGTCCGGCAGACCGGTGTTGGCCGCGACCACGCGCGCGAACCGGTCCGGATGCTCAGCAACGAGCCGCAGCCCGACGAGGCCACCCCAGTCCTGACCGAGCAGCGTGATGTCGCGCAAGCCGGCGCCGTCGAAGATCGCCGAACGCATCCACTCGACGTGCCGCGCATAGGTGTAGTCGGCCATCTCCGCCGGCTTGTCCGACCGGCCGAACCCGACAAGGTCGAACGCATACGCAGAACATCCGGCCTCCGCGAGTACGCGCAGGACCTTGCGGTAGAGGAACGACCACGTCGGCTCGCCGTGCAGACAGACGACAACCGGCCCGTCGCTCGCCCCGGTCTCGACATAGCCGACCCGCAACGACTCCCCCTCGCCCGAGTCGACCTCGACGTACCTCGGCTCGTAGTCGAAGTCGGGCAGGCCGGTGAAGCATTCGTCCGGGGTGCGCAGGATCTGCATCTGCACATCCTGCCGACCGGCGGCACGAATGAACTCGTCGGGCGTCCGATCCGTGGTCCGGGATGGCGACACGAGTCGCGCGGGCCCCGCCGGAACCCCCGCCGGCGGGGCCCATTCGAGAGGATGGATCCCATGAGCGTTCGTCAGCTGCCGATCCCGCTGGCCGGACTCACCCTTGCGGGCTGCCTGGCTCTTGCCGCATGTGGCGGAAGCAGTGGCAGCAACAACGCAACCGTTACGCCGAAGAGCGGCGGCGGGTCCGCGACCGTGACGACGCACAGCGGGCCGCACGGCACCTACCTGACCGACGCGGCGGGCCACACGCTCTACATGTTCGGCAAGGACACCGACGGCAAGTCCCACTGCACCGGCACGTGTGCAAGCGAATGGCCGGCGCTGACGACGAGCGGTGCGCCCAACGCGACCGGCAGCGCGCAGTCGTCGATGGTCGGCGTCGCCCCCCGACCGGACGGTGCGAGCCAGGTCACCTACGCCGGACACCCGCTCTA
>JAFAQI010000556.1 GCA_019246495.1 Frankiales bacterium
GGCTCGCCCGCGGCGTAGCGGAGCAGTCGGCCAACGCGTTGCTGGTGAAGGTGAACCAGATCGGGACGCTGTCGGAGACGCTCGACGCGGTCGACCTGGCGCACCGCAGCGGCTTCCGTTGCATGATGAGCCACCGGTCCGGCGAGACCGAGGACACGACGATCGCCGACCTCGCGGTCGCGACGAACTGCGGCCAGATCCAGGCCGGCGCTCCGGCGCGGACCGACCGCACGGTGAAGTACAACCAGCTGCTGCGCATCGAGGAGGAGCTCGACGACGCGGCTCGGTACGCCGGAGCCGGTGCCTTTCCGCGGTTCCGTCCGATCGAGGGACGGCTCTGACGTCATGGCGACGAGCCGAACCGGCGGGCGACCGCATGGCGCCGCGGGCCGTGCTCCGCGCACCGGGCGCGGCGGCGCGTCGCGGAAGCGACGGTCCCGCGCTGCTCTGCCGGCGCGTACGCCGCAAGCACCACTGCTGCGGCTGCCACGCGCGACGCTGACCGCGCGCGCCGCGATCCTCGCGGTCGCCCTGGCGTCCGTCGCGCTGGCCGTTGCTCTGCCGTTCAAGGTCTGGGTCGCGCAACGCAGTCACATCAACGCACTTCAGGCGCAGACCCGTGCGCAGGAGCAGCGGGTGGCTGCCCTTCGCCGGCAGCAACAGCTGTGGAAGGACCCGACGTACGTCGAACAGCAGGCCCGCCTGCGGCTGCACTACGCCTTGCCCGGCGAGACAACCTACGTCGTACTCGGAAAGCCGCACGCGCACCACAAGCGCATCGCCGACGTGACGGCAGGTCCGCAGCTGACGGGGCCGTGGTACTCGCGGCTCTGGCAGACAGTCGAGGTCGCCGGCAAGGGCACTCATCCCACGTCGTGATCGAGCCCCACGACCTCGCCGCCGTGGCCGAACAGCTCGGCCGACCGCCCCGGGCCACCCGCCGCGTCGCTCATCGATGCAGCTGCGGGCTGCCGGACGTCGTTGAGACCGCGCCGCGTCTGCCTGACGGCACACCGTTTCCCACGCTCTACTACCTGACCTGTCCGCGCGCGGCCTCAGCGATCGGCCGGCTCGAGTCAGCGGGCGTGATGCGTGAGATGACCGACCGGTTGCGCAGCGACGACGCCTTGGCGGCGCATTACCGCGCGGCGTACGACGACTACCTGCGCCGACGTGACGCGATCGAACCGCTCGGGGTGACCGTCGCGGCGGGTGGCATGCCGGACCGCGTCAAGTGCCTGCACGTCCACGTCGCGCACTCCCTCGCCACTGGGCCGGGGGTCAACCCGATCGGCGACGAGAACCTCGCGTTGCTCGAGGAAACCGCCGATCGCGACTGGGGCGCCGGCGGCCCATGCGTCCAGGTCCAGTGACGACCAGAGTCGCCGCGATCGACTGCGGAACGAACTCGATCCGGCTGCTCATCGCCGACATCGAGGGCGGCGCGCTTCGCGATGTCGAGCGACGTATGGAGATCGTCCGGCTCGGCGCAGGTGTCGATCGCACGGGGCGGCTGGACGACGCGGCGCTGCAGCGAACATTCGCCGCACTGGACGACTACGCCGAAGCGATCAGACGTCACGGCGCACAACAGATTCGCATGGTCGCCACCAGCGCGACGCGTGACGCCGCGAACCGGGCGGACTTCGTCCGGGGCGTGATGGAGCGAATCGGCGTCGAGCCCGATGTCGTCACCGGTGCTGAGGAAGCGGCGCTCTCGTTCGCGGGTGCAACGCGGGAGCTGGCAGCGACAGGTGAAGTGGCAGCGCCGTTCCTCGTCTGTGACATCGGCGGGGGATCGACAGAGTTCGTGCTCGGCGACGGGTCGGGCGTCCGCGCCGCGCGGTCGATCGACATCGGCTGTGTGCGCATGACCGAACGACACCTGACCGACGATCCACCGACGGACGAACAGATCGCGGCGGCCGGGCAGGACATCACCGCCGCAGTGAGCGAAGCGGCTGCCGAGGTCGACTTCGCCGCGGCCGCGTCCCTCGTCGGGCTCGCCGGCTCGGTGACCACCGTGACGGCGATCGCTCTCGGACTTCCGTCGTACGACGCCGCACGCATCCATCACGCGCGGGTGTCGGCGAGCGACGTCACGAAGGTTGCGATGAATCTGCTCGCCATGAGCTCCGCTCAGCGCGCGGCGCTGCCCGTCATGCATCCGGGGCGCGCCGACGTCATCGGCGCCGGCGCGCTGGTGCTCGACACAGTCATGCAGGTCGGGGGGTTCAGCGAGGTCGTGGCCAGCGAACACGACATCCTCGACGGCATCGCGTTCAGCATCGTGGAGGCGTGATGGTTGCGACGCCGGGAGCCGGGTGGCCCAACGACCTCGCGACCGCGCACACGCCGGTCGCCACGAACGCATCCGATGTGCAGCGGCTGGCGGGCAACGCGCCTTCGCTCGACCACCTGACTGCACGCGTGTCCGTGTGTCGTGCGTGCCCGCGGCTAGTGCACTGGCGGGAGCAGGTGGCGGAGGAGAAGCGGGCGGCATTCGCGGACGAGCCCTACTGGGGCCGTCCGGTCACCGGGTGGGGATCGCCGCGTGCGCGGATCGCTGTCGTGGGACTGGCGCCGGCAGCCCACGGCGGCAATCGCACGGGACGGATCTTCACGGGGGACCGCAGCGGTGACTGGCTCTTCGCTGCGCTCCATCGCGCCGGGTTGGCCCGGCTGCCGACGTCCGTCACGGCCGCGGACCGCCAGCAGCTCTACGACGTACGGATGGTGGCCGCCGTCCGCTGCGCGCCGCCGCTCAACAAGCCGACCATCGAGGAACGCGACACCTGCGCGCCCTGGCTCGCACAAGAGCTCGCTTTCCTGCACTCGACGCTGCGCGTCGTCGTCGCGCTGGGTGCATTCGCATGGACGACCCTCTGGCCGGTGCTGGTCACTATTGGCTACGCCATCCCGCCGCGGCGGCCGGCCTTCGGGCATCTCGCCGAAGCGGTCCTGCCCGGCGGCCTCCTGATGCTCGGCTCCTACCACCCGAGCCAGCAGAACACCTTCACCGGAAAGCTCACGGAGCCCATGCTCGACGCGGTCTTCAACCGGGCCAAAGAGCACATCGCCGCCTGGCGATGAGCCTCATTTTTCACTTCCGGCTCGCCTGCCCCTCGGTCAATAACGCCCCGCACTTGAGTGCAGACAGCCAGTGACCGGGCCGGACTTGTCACAAGAGTGACCTAGTGTCCGAATTTTTTTTGGCAAACGGGCTAACGAATACTCCGAACGGGCTAGCGCGACTACTGCAAATGCCGCAACATGTGAGACGCGAGTGAAGTCCAGGGCTCCGATGGAGGTGGATGAAATGACGGGTCACGACTGGTAAGTCGTCGTCAAGATCGGCAAAAGGGTTGAGAGTCGGTGGCGCTACACCGAGTCTCAACCCTTTTGCTTCGCCGCCTAGTCGACGATCTGTTCGTCGACGCTGTCCACCGCCCGGGCGATGACCCGTTGGCCGAGCCAGGCGTCCGCGTCGGCCTCCGGCATCGGCCGGCCGTAGAAGTAGCCCTGGACCTGGTGGACCCCTAGCGCCTCGAGCGCGTACGCCTGGGAGGCCTGCTCGACGCCCTCGGCCACCGTTTCAAGGCCGAGCGACTCGCACAGCTCGACGATGGCCCGCACGACGGCCCGGTCGGCGCCGTCCCGGTCGATGTTGTCGACGAACGTCTTGTCGATCTTCACTTCGTGGACCGGGAGCCCGCGGAGTTGGTGCAGCGACGAGTACCCGGTGCCGAAGTCGTCGATCGACAGGCGGACGCCGAGCGAGCGCAGCTGGCGGAGGATCTCCATGCTGCGCGCCGGGTTCTCCATGACGCTGCTCTCGGTGATCTCCAGGGTCAGGGAGCGGCCGTCGATCCCGCTCGCGGTGAGCAGGGCCGCCACCTGGCCGACCAGGACCGGGTCGTCGAGGCTGCGCGCCGAGATGTTGACGGCGATACCGACCGGCTTGCCCGCCTCGTGCCAGCGTCGGCACGCCTCGAGCGAGAGCCGCAGGACCGAGCTCGTCAGTGCGCCGACTAGACCAGTCGCCTCGGCAAGCGGGATGAACTCTGCCGGTGAGACGAGACCGAGGTCGGGGTGGCGCCAGCGAACCAGCGCCTCGAAGCCGGTGACATTGCCGGAGCCGAGCAGCAGCTTGGGTTGGAACTCGACTCTTAGGTCGCTGTCGACGAGTGCTTGACGCAGCCCCGACAGGACGTAGAGCCGACGGCTCCCGTCCCGCTCCATCTGCGGCTCCCACTCGCCGATGCCGGTTGAGCTGCCCTTCGCGGCGCCCATGGCGATCTCGGCGCGACGGAGGATCGTCGGAGCGTCTTCGCCGTGCTCGGGCGCGCGGGCCATGCCGATCGTGAGGCGGATGTCGGCGGCAACGTTCTCCAGGCGCAGCGACCCGTCGACCCGGGACTTCACGGCCATCGCGGCCAGGCGGGCGAGGTCGCTGTTGGACTGGCCGGGGATGACGAGTGCGAACTGGTCGCCGCCGACGCGGCACACGAGGCTGCCGTGGGTCGCGGACTCCTCAAGCCGCTTCGCCACCTCTACGAGGACGGCGTCGCCTGCGTCGTGTCCGACGGTGTCATTGATGTCGTGGAAGCGGTCGATGTCGAGGAGCAGGACGACGCCGCCGCTCTGCTCGTCGAGCATCGCCGAGAGGAAGCTGCGCAGCGAATCGAGGTTAGCCAAACCCGTGAGGCTGTCCCGCGTCGCCGCCCGGCGCAGGTTCTGGATCAGCTGGCCCTTCTCGAGCGCTGCACCGAGCTGGTCGGCGACCGCCTCGAGGACACGAAGGTCGTTGCGATCGAAGACGCGACCCGACCTGGCGGTCGACCGCGCGCGAAGCAAGCCGACCGACTCTCCGCCGATCCCCACAGCGAC
Organism: Frankiales bacterium; assembly: GCA_019246495.1. Taxonomy (GTDB): domain Bacteria; phylum Actinomycetota; class Actinomycetes; order JAFAQI01; family JAFAQI01; genus JAFAQI01. Next base: position 4,891 of record JAFAQI010000556.1, read on the forward strand.
GGCGACGGACTCCGGCGACATCGCCGCGGTGCGGCGCCGCCTGCCGAGCCAGGCGCGCTTCTGCTCTGGGGCACGTGCTGCTGCAGCGAGCGCGAGGCTCAGCTCGTCCAGGACAGCGTCCTGGACGGTTGCCCGCGAGGGCTCGTCGTCAGTGGCTGTGATGACCGTCGCCACACCCTCATCGCGGATCAGTGCCATCTGGAGCTGCGGGCTGCGCAACAACTCGCGCAGCTGGACGAGCACCGGGCCGAGGTCGACCGGGTCGGACGTCACCGGACCGAGGTCCTTGGCCAGGGCGTAGAGCCGGTCGAGTGCGGCGTGCCGGTCGGCCAGCTGGTGGTAGGTCCGGAAGCCAGCGAGTGTGAGCACCATGAAAACCGCGATCATCCACGCGTTGGCGCTGTCGTAGCTGATTGCACCGGCGGTCACCAAGCCGAGGCAGGTGTTGATGAGGTTCACGCTGAGGCTGAACGCAAGTGGAGGCCACAGGGTTGCCAATCGGATCGTTCGGTTGTAGACGTAGCCCGGCCACGTCACACCCGCGGCTGCGAGCACGTCGTCGGTGACGACGGCGACGACTGCGGCTGGCCACACAGCGAGGTGCGCTGACGGATGGGCCGGAAGCATCGCATGGAAGACGACGAGGGCGATCGCTGTCGAGAACGCGCCGTTGCTGCCGTTGAAGGCAATCCGAATGGGGTTCTTCCGAGCGATGGCGGCCATTACGACCTTTGCCGCGACACGGGCGAGAACAAGTTGCAACGGACCCATGAAGAAGAGCCCGAGGACGAGGGCGATCGCGTCAAGGACGACGTGCCGGGTCGTGCGGCGGAACTCGAATTGCAGTGGATAGGCCTGCACGATGAAGAACAGCAGCAGGAACCACCAGTCCGGCACATCCGAATGCAGCGGTGCACTGTCGCCGCGGAGCACGGCGAAGCACACGACCGCTGCAACGGTCGCGAGCACACCTGTCCCAGCCCACATGAGCGGCTCGGTGTGCCGCCTCCGCGATGTGGACACGGCGGGTTCCTCGTCCTCCTGCTGCTCCTGTTCCTCCTGTTCGTTGATCGGCGGGTCCGGCTGAACCCTTGAGGTGGTCCTTGGAAGGGCGCGGTCGAACAGCCCGACCCGAGCGATCACGATCGCGAGCAGTGCCCCAACAGGCATGGCGACGTCGGCAACCGCGATCGCCGGGCCCTTCACTTCAGCAATCCAGCCGGCGACCAGCGCGAATGTGCCTTGGACGACCGCGAGCCCGGTCCCGACCAGGCCGAAGACTCGGCCGCGCATCTCGGGCGGGGTGAGCCAGGCTACGAAGGTGCTGGAGGTGATGATCATCGCCGAGCCGGCCCCGCCGACGATCCAGAGGCACAGCGCGACCGCGGGCGGCGGGTCGAACGCGGTGAGCGAGAGCGACAGGGCCGTAAGCGCGGCCAGCGGGCGCATGAGCGGCACCGCCCGGCGCTGTCCTAGCCACCGGCTGAGACCGATTGCGCCCAGCATCGTGCCGAACGGGACCGCCGCAGTGAGGAGGCCGGCCGTCGCGTCGCCGCCACCGTGCGACGCCGCGTAGGGCACCGCAACGCTCTCGGGAGCGATGGTCGCGGCCACGGCGAGGTAGGCGACGAGGATCGCCTCCCGCACGCTCGAGTTGCCAAGCACGAAATTGACGGCTTCCCGGCGGCTGGTCGGCGACGCGGGATCACGGCCGGCCATCGCCGGGCGAGCGGTCACGCCGCGGGCGACGAGCAGCGCTGACACGACGAAGGACACGCTGTCGGTGAGCACGGCGCCCGTGGTGCTGATCGCGGCGACCAGCGCGCCGCCAACGGCGAAGCCGAAGACCTGGCCGAGTTGGTTGTTTGTCGCGCTCAGGGCCACGCCGGTGGCGTAGGCGTCGGCCTCCGGCAGGATGTCGGCGAGCATCGCCGAGCGCGCTGCGTTGAACGCCGGCTGCAGCAGCGAAACCACGGTGATGTCGATCAGGGCCACGACCATCGGTACGTGTGGGACCGCGATGGCGAGGATGAGGACGCACCGGGCGAGGTCGCAG
>JAFAQI010000575.1 GCA_019246495.1 Frankiales bacterium
CCGCGCCGCGGGTGCATCACGAGACCCGCGACCGCCGCCGGCTCACCGTCATCTGGAACGGTGTCACCACCGAGATCGAGGCGCATCCGGACGACACGGTGCTGGAGGCCGGCGAGCTGGCCGGGCTCGACCTGCCCTACTCGTGCCGCGGCGGCGTGTGCTCGACCTGCCGGGCGAAGCTGCTCGTCGGCGCCGTCGAGATGGACCGCAACTACGCGCTCGAACCGTGGGAGACCGAAGCCGGCTTCGTGCTGACCTGCCAGTCACATCCGACGACCGACGAGCTCACCGTCGACTACGACGCGGTCTGACCTCGGCTATCCCTCGACGGGCACCGGGTCGAGCGGCTGGGCGATCAGCTCCGCCTCCGGATTCCGCGGGGTCGCCAGCACGTGCTCGAGCAGGAACAGCACCAGCACGCCACCAATGACGAGCAGCACGGCACCGACTCGCCACGCGAGCGCATAGCCGTGGGTGAACGCGATGCTCGCGTTGGTGCCACCGGCGATCTGCGAGTGCGCGTGACGCAGCGCGAGGGTCACGAGCGTCGACAACCCGAGTGCGCCGCCGACCTGTTGCATCGCGTTCTGCACTCCTGACGCGAGTGACGAGTCCTGGCCGGTGACCTCGTGTAGCGAAGCGTTGCCGACGGCCGGGAAGCTGATGCCGGAGAAGATGCCGAGCACAATCATCCCGGGCAGGATGCCGCTCGCGTAGGACGACGTGACGCTGAGCGTGCTCGTCAACCACAGCCCGACCGCGCAACCCAGGAAGCCGCCGGCCAGCAGCGGTTTGACACCGATGCGCGGCATCACCGCCGTACCCAGCCCGATGCCCGCGCCGATACCGAGCCCGAACGGCAGGTAGGACAGTCCGCCCTTGAGCGGCGACCACAGCAGGATCTGCTGCTCGAACAGCGTGAGCAGGAAGAAGTAGCTGAAGAACGACGACGAGAAGAACAGCGTCACGAAGTTCGTCACGACGCGCGTGCGGTTGCGGAAGAAGGTGAGCGGGATCAGCGGCGCCTCCGATCGCGCCTCGATCCACACCATCAGCAGCAGCAACGCCAAGCCGCCGCCGAGCGGAGCGAGCACCTGCCAGGACCCCCATGCGTCGCGAGCAGCGTTGAGCAGACCGTCGACGACGAGCACCAGACCGGCCGTGCCGGTGATTGCGCCCCAGTAGTCGGGCCGCGCGTGCTCGCGCACCATCCGGCTCTCCGACACGAGACGCGGTACGACGAGAAGCGCGAACGCCGCGACCGGCAGGTTGACGAAGAAGATCCAGCGCCACGAGGCGTAGTTGACGAGCACGCCGGAGATCACCGTGCCGGACGTGCCGCCGAGACCCGCGATGCCGCCCCACATGCCGAGCGCCTTCATCCGCTCGCGCGGGTCGGGGAAGAGCAGCGCGATGAGACCGAGCGACGCGGGAGCCGCGAGCGCCTCGCCCAGGCCTTGCACGAAGCGCGATACGACGAGCATCGCTGGGTCGACCGCTGCGCCACAGGTCGCCGATGCGAGTGCGAAGAGTCCGACGCCCAACAAGAAGAGCCGACGCCGGCCGAGGATGTCGGCCATCCGGCCGCCGAGCAGCAGGAAGCCGCCGGCCATCAACACGTAGCCGTCGACCACCCACGCGAGACCGGCCTGGGTGAAGTCCAGGTCGTGTTTGATGCGGGGCAGCGCGACGTTCACGACCGTCACGTCGAGAATGAGCATGAACTGGATGAGCGCGAGGACACCCAGCGCCTTCCAGCGGCGCGGGTCGGCCTCAGTCTCGACCTGCTGTGACATTCCGGGGATCCCCTCGTGGTCGTCGGTTCGATGCGAACGCGGGCAGCCTGCTCGCATCCTGGCGACGGGCACTGACAGTTTCGCGGACGGTGCGAGCGGGCGTCGTGTGAGTTTTGACGCACCGGGCCTTGCCGACTCATCGGTCCGCAAGCCGGCGCACCGGGCTCGCGGCGTACGAGGTCCGATAGCCGACAAAACGGGCGCACCCCATTGACCCGTGGCCCTGGCGAGCGTTTGGTGGGGCTGACTGCGGCTGCCGGCCGCAGAGGTGCGAGTTCCTTGGGGGGAACGATGGACGAAGCCAGGCTCGAGCAGTTCATGGGCAAGGCCGTGACCGACATGGCCGCCGCGTCGACGGTGCTGATGATGACGATCGGCGACAAGGTCGGGCTCTACAAGGCGCTGGCAGGAGCCGGGCCGATCACGAGCGAGGCGCTGGCCAAGAAAACCGGTCTGCACGAGCGCTACGTACGTGAGTGGCTCGGCAACCAGACGGCTTCGGGTTACGTGACGTATGACCCGGCGTCTGCGTCGTACGAGCTTCCCGAGGAGCACGCGTTCGCTCTCGCAGACGAGGACAGCCCGGTCTTCCTCGGTGGCGTGTTCGACGTGTTCGGTGCGATGTGGGCGGCCGAGGAGCGCGTGGTGGACGCGTTCAAGACCGGCAACGGCATCGGTTGGCACGAGCAGCACCCGCGGCTGTTCCGAGGGACCGAGCGGTTCTTCCGTCCGGGCTACAAGGCCAACCTGACGTCAGCCTGGATCCCGGCACTGACCGGCGTCGAGGACAAGCTGCGCGCCGGCGCGAGCGTCGCTGATGTCGGCTGCGGACACGGGGCGTCCACGATTCTCATGGCGCAGGAGTATCCGAAGTCGACCTTCGTCGGCTTCGACTACCACGACGGATCGATCGAAGCGGCGAGCAAGTCCGCCGCGGCTGCCGGCGTCGCCGACCGCGTGAGCTTCGAGGTCGCGAAGGCAAGCGACTACCCGGGCAGCTACGACCTGATCTGCTTCTTCGACTGCCTGCACGACATGGGCGACCCGGTCGGCGCAGCGGAACATGCCCGCGCGGCGTTGAACCCGGGCGGCACCGTTCTGCTGGTCGAGCCGAACGCCAACGACAACCTCGAGGACAACATCGGGCCGG
>JAFAQI010000578.1 GCA_019246495.1 Frankiales bacterium
GAACGATCCGGTGAACGACGGGTTCTTGTCGATCACGTGCTTGTTGACCGTCGCACCGCCGTCGATCCAGTGGTTGAGTCCGGCGACCGCCGTCGCGATCGCCATCGCCTGGATGACCACCTCGGCGGCGATGATGTAGGCGAGAACGTGATAGGCCCGGCGCATCGAGCACCCCCTCGGTTGCCGCACATCTCAACCGCTTGCGGCACCCCCGTCAAGCACCGCGCCGAGTCGGGCGATTCAGTCGAAGATGGGCGGGCGGTCGCGCGTTCGTTTGAGCTCGTAGAAACCATCGGTGCCGGCGACGAGCACGACACCGTCCCACAGCCGGCCCGCGGCCTCGCCGCGCGGGATGGGTGTAACCACGGGACCGAAGAAGGCAACTCCCTCGACGTGGATCACCGGTGTGCCGACGTCCATCCCGACGGGGTCCATCCCGGCGTGGTGCGAGGACCGCAGAGCGTCGTCGTACTCCGTCGACTCCGCCGCGTCCGCGAGCGACTCGGGCAGCCCGACCTCGCGGAGCGCTTCGACGAGCGTCTGGCGGTCCTTCGGCGCCTTCTCGTGGTGATAGCGCGTGCCCAGCGCGGTGTAGAGCGGAAGCAGCACGTCATCGCCGTGCTGCGCCGCCGCTGCGATGCACAGCCGCACCGGCCCCCACGCGGCCTCCATCGCGGCGCGGTAGTCCTCCGGTAGGTCACGACCCTCGTTCAGCACGGCCAGCGACATCACGTGCCAACGGACGTTGATGTCACGAACCTGCTCGACCTCCAGGATCCAGCGGCTGGTGATCCAGGCCCAGGGGCAGATCGGGTCGAACCAGAAGTCAGCCGTCGCCACGGGAGCCATCCTGCCCTGTCATGACAGACTCGAACGCGTGGCCACTGAGAACCTGACCCGCGACGAGGCCCGCGAGCGCGCCCGCCTCATCGACGTCGCGACGTACGACGTCCACCTCGACCTGACGACCGCGGAGAAGGGCGAGCGGACATTCGAGTCGACGTCGGAGATCGCCTTCTCGTGCCGCGAGCCGGGAGCTGCGGTGCATGTCGACATCACAGCTGATGCGATCACTGAGGCCACCTTGAACGGCACTCCCGTCGACGTCACAACGGCGTTCAACGGGCGCCGCCTGCAGCTCACGGACCTGGCTGAGTCCAACACTCTCCGCGTCGTTGCCGAGTGCGTCTATATGCGGACGGGTGAGGGCTTGCACCGCTTCACCGACGTCGTCGACGGCGAGACCTACCTCTACACGCAGTTCGAGGCGTTCGAGGCGCACCGGATGTTTGCGTGCTTCGACCAGCCCGACATCAAGGCGTCGTTCCGTTTCGTCGTCGACGCACCCGAGCACTGGGTGGCGGTGTCCAACATGCCCGGCTCGGGCGAGAACGGGCACTGGGAGTTCGAGCCGACGCCCCGACAGTCGTCCTACATCACGGCACTCGTGGCCGGGCCGTACCACTCCGTGCACGACGAGCACGACGGCATCCCGCTCGGCCTCTACTGCCGACAGTCGATGGCCGACTTCCTCGACGCCGAAGACATCTTCACGATCACCAAGCAGGGGTTCGACTACTTCCACGAGGAGTTCGGCTACCGCTACCCGTGGCCGAAGTACGACCAGCTCTTCGTTCCGGAGTTCAACGCCGGAGCGATGGAGAACGCCGGTTGCGTGACGTTCCTCGAGGACTATCTGTTCCGGTCCCGCACCACCGACGTCGCCTACGAGCGGCGCGCCGTCACGATCCTGCACGAGATGGCGCACATGTGGTTCGGCGATCTCGTGACGATGCGGTGGTGGGACGACCTCTGGCTCAACGAGTCGTTCGCCGAGTTCGTCTCGACGCGCGCCACCGCGGAAGCAACCCGCTGGCCCGACGTCTGGACGACGTTCTGCAACGTCGAGAAGGCATGGGCCTACCGGCAGGACCAGCTCCCGACGACGCACCCGATCGCGAGCGACATCGTCGACATCGAGGCCGTGAAGGTCAACTTCGACGGCATCACCTATGCCAAGGGCGCCTCCGTCCTCAAGCAGCTCGCCTTCTACGTCGGGCAGGACGCGTTCACGCAGGCGCTTCGCGGCTACTTCCGCCGCCACGAGTTCAACAACACGACGCTTCAGGATCTGCTCGACGCGCTCGCCGATGCGAGTGGCCGCGATCTGTCGACGTGGTCCAAGGAGTGGCTCCAGACCGCCGGCGTCAACACACTCCGTCCCCAGTTCGAGCTGGACGCCGACGGCAACTTCGCCTCGTTCGCCGTCCTGCAGGAGACTCCCGAGGACTATCCGACGCTGCGGTCACACCGGTTGCGCATCGGGCTCTATGACCGCACCGGCGACGGCATGATCCGCCGCAGCCAGGTCGAGCTCGACGTCTCCGGTGCCGCCACCGACGTGCCCGCGCTCGTCGGTCAGCGGCAGCCCGACCTCGTGCTCCTCAACGACGATGACCTGACCTACGCGAAGATCCGGCTGGACGACCGGTCGCTGCGCACGCTTGTCGACCACGTCGGAGAGCTTCGCGAGCCGATGCCGCGGGCGCTCTGCTGGACGGCGGCGTGGGACATGGCCCGCGACGCGGAGATGCGTGCCGGCGACTACCTCGCGCTGGTCCTCGCGGGCATCGAGCAGGAGACCGAGACCGGCACCGTGGCGTCGCTGCTGCGCCTCGCCCGCCAGTCGGTGGTCGCCTTCGGCGACCCCGCGAAACGCGCCTCCCGCATGGAGACGCTGGCCAACCGCGCTCTCGAGCTTCTCGAGTCCGCAGAGCCGGGTAGCGACCGACAGCTCGACTACGCGCGCGGACTCGCCGCCAACGCGACGACCGACGACCAGCTCGCGGTTGTGGCCGGGCTGCTGTCCGGCGAGCGGGGCTACGACGGCCTCGCCGTCGACACGGAGCTGCGCTGGGCACTGCTCCAGCGCCTCGTCATCGTCGGCCGCGCTGCCGAGGACGAGATCAGCGCCGAGCTCGAACGTGACGAGACCGCCGCCGGCCGGCGGCACTCGCTGACGCTGCGCGCGGCCCGGCCGACGCCGGAAGCCAAGGAAGAAGCCTGGGCACTCGCCTTCGACGATGAGCTCCCCAATGCGGAGCAGGCGTCCGTCATCGCCGGCTTCTCCCAGTACGAACAGGCGGAGCTGCTCGCGCCGTACGTCGATCGATACTTCGCGGCGGTCGAGGACGCGTGGGAGAACAAGACGAGCGAGATGGCGCAGCAGATCGCGGTCGGGCTCTATCCCGTGACCCAGCTGAGCCAGCACACGCTCGACACGACCGACCGCTTCCTGCGCGAGCAGCAGCCGACGCCGGCGCTGCGCCGGCTCGTCACCGAGAGCCGGGACGGTCTCGCGCGGGCACTGCGCGCGCAGGCGTTCGACACCGCCGGCTGAGCGGCCGCGAGGTAAGCGGCAGCCTCAGGCGGTGAGCTGACGGCCCGAGGCCTCGGCAAGCATGCGCAGCCCCGTCACCACACCACCGACGAGGTCGCCACCGGCGAAGGCGGTCGTCATGGACAGCGCGGCGAGCGCGCACGCCCGGTCGGTGAGCCGGTGGCTCGACTGCTTGCCGGTGACGATCTCCAGCTGCCGGTCGCCCGGAGCAACGAAGACCAGCACTCCACGGGACGACATCGGCCCGAGTGCGGCATGCAGCCGCTCGGCGTGGTCCCGGATGTCGCCCTCGGCAGCGCCGACGTAGACCGAGAAGTGCAGCCCGGTCTCGCCGGATGCGGAGCTGCACGCCCGGCTGATCTCTCGCACCTGGCCGTCGGTGAACGGCTCGTCGCTGGTCATGAACCGGCTACCACTCGGCACTGGCACCACCTCGTGCCGTTGCGCCCGGACGAGCACCGGCAAGCGCGGAGTCCGGGTCGTCCGGACCGTTGAACCACAGCGGGTCGTGCTTCCACGGCCGCCCCGGCCGGTAACGCGGCCGGTTCAGCATCGACGGAAGGGCCGAGAAGAAAGAGATGACGAGGAACGCGCCGACCGGGATCAACACGTAGTAGACGATGACCAGCCCGGCGCCGAGCGGCTTGCCACGTACCTCGCCGGACTCGAGCGCGAACGCCGGACCCGCGGTCAACAGCAGGGTCGCGACCGCACCGATCACGCTGGCCAGCAGACGGGTCTTCACGGCGGGCAAACCTATCGGACCGCGGCCCGGAGCTCAGCGGCGAGGCGGGCGACGCGCGGGTCGGCGAGCAGCTCCTCCAGCAGCAGCGGCCGTCCCTCGGCATCGGCGATCGGCAACCGCCAGTTGGGGTACTCGTCCGTCGTACCCGGCAGGTTGGGCTGACGCAGATCCCCTACGGCGTCGCCCGGGGCGACGACGACGTAGCGGCTCGCCGTCCCGGCGACATAGCGGTGCAACGCGTCGACGACCTCATCCTCCGAGGCGTCGAGCGACGCGAGCACGCCGCTGGCGACGAGGTGCTTCATCAGCTCGTCGTGCTCATCGCGCCAGCGCTCGTCCTCGGCGTCCGGATCGTCGAGTAGCCCGTGGTCGCCGCGGATGCGGATGTGCTCGCCGCGGACCCAGGCCAGCGCGGTCGGCAGGTCGTGCGTCGTGACACTCGCCATCGCCTCGGCGCGCCAGTCGTCCTGCTGCTGCAACGGACCCTGCGCACCAGGCTCGACTTCGGCGCGTTCGAACCACAGCACCGAGCTTCCGAGCACACCGCGGTCGGCGAGCGTCTGCCGCACGGTCGGCGGCACGGTGCCCAGGTCCTCACCGACGACGATCGCGCCGGCCCGCTCTGCTTCGAGCGCGATGACACCGAGCAAGGCGTCGGCGTCGTACGAGACATAGGTGCCGTCGCGCGCGCCCGCACCTTCCGGGATCCACCACGCGCGGAACATGCCGAGGATGTGGTCGATGCGCACGCCGCCGGCATGCCGGAGCAGCGACCGCAGCATGTCGCGCAACGGCGAGTACGCCGCCTCGGCCAGCCGTTGCGGATGCCACGGCGGCATGCCCCAGTCCTGGCCCTGCTGGTTGAACATGTCGGGCGGCGCGCCGATCCGCGCGCCGAGCGCGAGCACGTCCTGAAGCATCCAAGCGTCGGCGCCGGCGGGGTCAGCGCCGACCGCGAGGTCGTGCACGACACCGACGTCCATCCCCCACTGCTGCCTGGCCTGCTCCTGCGTCACCGCCAGCTGCTCGTCGAGCAGGATCTGCAAGCCGGCGAAGAACCGCACCCGCTGCTCGAGCTCCCGCCCGGCCTCGCGCACCGCGGGTGAGTCCGCCCGCTGCAACGACTCCGGCCACGAACGCCAGTCGTTCCCGTGCACTTCGCACAGCGCGCACCACGTCGCGAACGTCCAGAGGTCACCGTCGGTCGGCACCTCGTCGACCGCGCGCGGCTGCCGTTGCCAGAGCAGCTCGAGCGCGGCGAGCTTCGCCGTCCAGGCCGCGTCGCGGTCGATGCGATCGACGTCGTACGACGGGCGAAGCGCATCGACGGCCTCGCGCACCGCCGCGTCTGCCTCGCGATACCAGCGGGTGTCCTCGATGCGCAGGTAGAGCGGGTTGGTCCACCGGCGGCTGCCGGGGTAGTAGGGCGACGGCTGCATCGAGCCGTGGCGAGAAGGGTCGGTCGGCGCGACGGCGTGCAGCGGGTTGACGAGCACGAGGTCGCCGCCGTGCTCGGCGGTCCATTCGGTCAGCGTCGCCAAATCGGTGAGGTCGCCGACGCCCCACGACGCGGCCGACCGCAACGCATAGAGCTGCACCATGAAGCCCCAACCGCGCTTCGCGCGCGGGGTCACACGGTCGGGCGTCACGATCACCGGAAGCAGCCCGTTGTCGGTCTCGAGGTGATGCCAGCCGAGCGGAAGACCGGCGGGCAGAAGCAGTCGGCCGCCGTCCGCGCCGAGGGTGCGATGCGTCCCGTCCTCCAGCCGCAGCAACGCGGCGCCGCCGACCGCGACGGTGGCGCCACGGGACTGCCGGGCGACGACGACGGACGGCGTGGGTGGCCGGCCGTCGACTGCGGCGAGCGCCTGCCGCACCGCGGCGGCGTTGGATGCGTCGACGCCCATCGCTGCGAGCACACCGACGACGGCCTCACGCGACACCTCGACCGGACGCCGCAGCTGGTCGTCGTACGACGTGGCGACGCCGTAGGCAGCGGCGAGCCGGGCGAGGTCAGCGTCGACGGTCACCCGCGCGTCGTACCCACCGCGGCGCTGACTACCAGCAGAGCGGCTTGCGATCTGACCAGGGCTCCGCGGCCTCGAGCTGCGCGGCGAGCCGCAGCAGCGTCACTTCGTCACCGGGGCGGCCGATGAGCTGGATGCCGACCGGCAGCGTGGGTTGGTCGGCGGTCGCCTCGGTCCAGTGCAGCGGCACGTTGATCGACGGCTGACCGCTCATGTTGTAGGGCGCGGTGAACGGCGTGAACCGCTTCTGGTTCTCGAAGTCCTGCGCGGGGTCGGCGTCGTTGCGCAACCCTCCGACCTTCGCCGGGAGCTGCGCCAGCGTCGGTGTGAGCACCGCGTCGAAGTGCGCGGTTCGCTCCAGCTCCTGGCGGGCGGTGGTGCGCAGCGTCGCGAGGGCATTCCAGATGTCCAGCGCCGACAGCGCGCGGCCGCGCTCGCGCAGCCACTTCGTCAGCGGTCGAAGCCCGTCCTCGGCCTCCGGCGGCACCGGCAGCGATGCGAACTCGACCGACCAGAGGTTCTCGAAGAGTGCGATGAGCTCCGCGCCGAACGTCGTCGGATGGTCCTCGACGGTGTGGCCAAGCCTGGTGAGCAGCTCGGTTGCGTGCTCGTACGCCGCGACGCACTCCGGCTGCACCTCGGCGCCGGCGACGGCGGGAGTGATGTAGCGGCCGATGCGAAGCCCGCGCGGCTCGTCGTCGCACGCGGCGAGGAACGTCCCGGTCGATGGCGGTGCCTGCCAGATCCAGTCCTGCGACGTCGGCCCGGCCATCGCGTCGAGCAGCGCAGCGGCGTCCCGCACCGTTCGGGCGAGCGGGCCGTGCACGGACAGCCCGCTGATCTCGGCGCTGAGCGGCGCGTTGGAAATGCGGCCGCGGCTCGTCTTGAGGCCGACCAGCCCGTTGACGCTCGACGGGATGCGGATCGACCCGCCGCCGTCGCTTCCGGGAGCGGCGGGCAGCAGTCCCGAGGCGACGGCCGCGCCAGCGCCGCCGCTTGATCCGCCGGCCGATCGCGTGAGGTCCCAGGGTGTGCGGGCCGGCGGGTGGCCTTCCGGCTCGGTGTAGCAGGGTGCGCCGAACTCCGGCGTCGCGGTCTTGCCGAGGCTGATCGTGCCCGCCTGCTTCAGCTTCGCGACGTGCGCTTCGTCGACGCCCAGCTCCACCGGCGGGAACGCGCCGCTGCCGAAACCGGTCGGCATATCGGCGGTGAGATAAAGGTCCTTGATGGCGGTCGGCACGCCGTGCAGCGGTGGCAGCTCGGCACTGCTCGTGACCGCACTCTCCGCGTCCTTCGCCGCCGCGCGGGCCTGGTCGGCGGCGACGAAGACGAATGCGCCGACCTCGCCGTTCAGCCGCTCGATCCGCGCGAGGTAGTGGTCGACCAAATCGACGGGCGACACCTCGCGGCGGCGTACGGCGTCGGCTTGCTCGAGCAACGTCAGGTCGTGCAGCTCACTCATGCGCGGACTCTACCGAGCAATGTCACACGTCACATTGCTAGGCCGGGGGTCTCCGTCTCCAGATAGGGGCGCCAGTGCGGATGCATCCGGCCGGTGCCGAGCACCCGCCACGCCGGGCCGGTTGGCGCGCGCGGTTGCCGGTGCATGCGCCAGCCGAGCTCGACGAGACCGCGGTCGGCTTTGGCGTGGTTGCAGCGCCGGCAGCAGGAGACGACGTTCTCCCAGCTGTGCTCGCCGCCGCGACTGCGCGGGATGACGTGGTCGAGGCTCGTCGCGGGCGCCGCGCAGTAGACACACCGGCCGCCGTCGCGGGCGAACACCGCGCGGCGGGTCAGCGGGACGTTGTTGCGGTAGGGCACGCGGACAAACCGGGTGAGCCGTACGACGACGGGCACGTGCATCGACAGCCGCTCGCTGTGGACCTCTTCGTCACCGGCTTCGACGGCCACGGCCTTGCCACCGAGCACCAGGACAACAGCGCGGCGGGATGACACGACGCACAGTGG
>JAFAQI010000262.1 GCA_019246495.1 Frankiales bacterium
GCGCGCCGTCGTGACCATGGCCGTCGTGGCCGCGACCGTCGTCTACGGCGGCGCCACCACGGCGCCCGCGGCGACGCGCGCGCCGAGCTCGGGGGCTGTCGCGACGACGGCTCCGAGCAGCAACCACATCGACATCCCGGCCGGCGCGCAGACCAAGGGCTACTCGACGACGCGCGTGACGCTCGCCGGCGGCGGGACACTCACCGCGGTCAACTTCGACAGCATCGAGCACACGGTCACCGCTGACGCGACAAACAGCCACGGGTTGCCACTGTTCGACGTGAACGTGCCGCCCAACACGACCGTGAACATCCCGGCCGCGAGCAAACTGGCGGCAGGCAGTTATGGATTCCATTGCTTCTATCACCCGCAGGTCATGCGCGGCACGCTGATCATCTCCGGCGGCAGTGGCGTCGTACATCCGGTGCCGCCGAAGTTCGAGCAGCCGCTGCTCATCCCACCGAAGCTGATCTCCGCGCACATTCGCATTCCGATCAAGAAGGCGTCGGTGCGCGTGCTTCCGCACGGGCCGCTCACCCACATGTGGACCTACGGCGGCAGCTATCCCGGGCCGACGATCATGCGACCAGTCGGCCACGACACAAAGGTCACGTTCGTCGACAAGCTGCCGCGCTCGGCCGGCTCACTGACCGTGCACCTGCACGGCGACCATCACTCGTCCGCGGCCGACGGGCAGCCGACGACGCACCTCATCAAGCCCGGTCAGGCGCACACTTACGACTACCCCCTGACCGACGGCGGCCGCGCCGAACGCGGTGCATCGCTCTGGTATCACGACCACCTCATGGGCCGCACCGGACGCAACGTCTGGATGGGCCTGCAGGGCATGTTCATCCTGACCGACCCGCTCGAGCGCAAGTTACCGTTGCCGACCGGCAAGTACGACGTGCCGCTGCTGGTCTCGGAGCGGACGTTCACCAGTCACAACCAGCTGACCGTGCCGTTCCCGGCGCACGTCTCGATGACGCACACCGGACCGCAGGCTCCGCCGGACGACGCAACCGTCGGCAAGCAGGTGCTCGCCAACGGGCGGTTCGCGCCGTACCTGAAGGTCGGCACGCATCGCTATCGCATCCGGCTCTACAACGGGTCCAACTTCACGCCGTACGACTTCGTGCTGTCCGACGGCCGGCCGTTCGTGCAGATCGGCACCGGCAACGGGCTGTTGCCGAAACCCGTCGTGCGACAGGACATCCTGCTCGGCCCGGCGCAACGCGCGGACATCGTCGTCGACTTCCACCGTGAGCTGCACAAGAACGTGCTGCTCGAAAGCCAGCCCCGCACGGATCGGCGACCGTCGAACGCGATCGGCACGCCGTCCGTCGCAATCATGCAGTTCCGGGTGACCAAGAACATCTCGCGCGACCGCACGAGCATTCCGTCGCGGCTGCGGACGCCGCCGCCGATCAAGGTGCCGCACAAGGTGAGCAAGACCTGGACGTTCAACGTCGCAGGCAACAAGAACGGCGCGGGCAGCTACTGGACCGTCAACGGCAAGCCCTTCGACCCCAAGCGGGTCGACGCGAAGGTGAAGCTCGGCTCGACGCAGCTCTGGCGGCTGCACAACGCGAGTCCCATCACGCACTTCATCCACCTGCACGAAGAGCAGTGGCACACGGTCTCGCGGGACGGGCACAAGCCGCCGGCGTGGGAGCGCGGTCTCGAGGACACCTGGAAGCTGGACCCTGGTGAGACCGTGACGGTCGCCGCGCGGTTCACCGACCACACCGGCGTCTTCATGATCCACTGCCACATGCTCAACCACGAGGACGACGGCCTCATGACGCAGTTCGAGGTCGTCCGGCCGCACTCGCGGTCCGCCGTGCGAGCGGCGAGCGCACCCGTGCCGACGCCGCGGGTTGCGATCTCGCGGCAGCTGACGCGGGTGTTCGCCCGCGCGCTGTCCCCCTCGCGGCTGCTGGCGTCGAAGCCGGGCTACATGTGCCTCGCCCGCGGCCGGCGGATGAACGCGAGCCGACTGCCGATGGCGATGCCGTCACTCGCGTTCTGAGACCGATTCGCAACAGACCTCGGGCAGGAGGCCAGAGGCGGCGCGCGAAGTCCGCGCCATGACCGGACAGCCTCGCTCCTCCGCCCGCCGCGTGGCCGCTGTCGGCGCGAGCTTGACCATCGTCCTCGCTCTCGCGGCACCGTCCGCCGCGTGGGCCGGGCGATCGACCAGCCATCGGCCGCATCGTGCAGAGAGCAGCGGCAGCCTTCCGGTGGCGGACGAGAACTACCAGTACGCGCAGCTCTACTTCATGTCGAGCAACTACCTGATGCGCTACTCCGGCCAGGACGGCCCGCCCGGTGACCTCAACCCCGCCGACGGCAACCTCCCGCCGCAACTCAACGGCTGGCAGGAGTTCTACCTGCATTGGAAGCAGCAGGTCACGTCGCCGAAGGTCATGGGTGCGTTCGCCAAGGATTTGCACGTCGACGACCACAACTTCCAGCAGGCGACCGCGTCGTTCTTCGGGCCGCCGCCGCCGTACCAGTCGGACGTGCGGACCGTGACGATCCCCGGTGCGAAGTGTCCCGGCCAGACCGTGCTCATCGCCGGTCACCCGGACTCGACGACGTTGCTCAACACCGGCAACGGTTCGGCGTACGACGACACCTCGGGCATCACGATGGGAATGGCCGAGCTGCGGTCGATGACGAAGTGGTGGACGAAGCACCACACGTGGCCGGCAAGAACGTTCCGCGTCGCGATGTTCGACGGCGAGGAGGAGGGGCTCTACGGCTCCTACTACTACGCGAGCCATCTCATCCCGCCCGGGCCGCAGGGCAAGATCGTGCTCGTCGCCAACATGGACCAGAACGGCATGGAATATCCGGCGCATCCGGCCGGGTCGCAGCAGACGACGTTCGGCTCGGGCTTCTGGTACACGAACGTGAATGCCTCGCCGTTGAAGGACTTCAGCATCTACTCCGGCAGTGCGCACGTGATGCCGACCGCGTTCAAGCGCAACTTGTCGTCGATCAAGCACTTCCGAGCAGTGCTGGCCGCCTCGGTCCGCAAAGCGTTCGTCGTGCTGGGTGCCAGGTATCACCACCGCATCCCGCTCGAGAACCCCATCGAGGGCGGCAAGACGATCCCGGCGTACGTGCTGTCGGACATCAAGAAGTTCACGCCGGTGCAGGACGACACTCTCGGTCGCACCGATCAAGTTCCGTTCGTGCAGCAGGGCATCCCGGGCTATGGCATCGTCGGCGCGTTCGACAGCGACGCGACGGACAACCCGCTGGAGAAACCCAACAGTCCGCTGACCCCGCTGGGCGCGAACGGCATCCCGCAGATTGCTGGCTACGACACCCCACGCGACAACATGACGCACTTCAACCTCATGGCGTCGGGCACGACTGGTGGTCCACTCGGGCAGACCGGGTCGGTCGAACTGCGGCGCGCGCTGGAGCTCCCGATGACGTGGACGCTCTATCTCATCGCGCGGCCGGAGTACGTCGGCGGCGTGCCGCACCCGACCAAGCCGGTTGCTTACTTCGAGGCGCTGCCGACGGCTGCCAAGCCCGGCCGTCCGGTCTCGCTGAACGGCGCGATCACGGCGGCGAACGGGCACAGCGGCCTGCACTACGCGTGGGACTTCGGTGACGGCTCGCACGGCAACGGCGCCGTCGTGAAACACACCTATGCCAAGGCCGGGTGGTATCTCGCGAAGCTCGGCGTGAAGGCGAGCGACGGCGCGACGAGTGGCTACGAGCAGCTCATCAAGGTCGGCCACCCGAGCGGCCACCGACCCGCGTCGAACCGGTGCGGCCTGTTGAGCGCCGCGGCGTTGCACACGTTGACGAAGGGCCTCGGCGGCTCGTCCTCCGGCAGCGGGTCGGCCGGCAACGGTTCGAATGGCAGCAACGGCTCGAAGGCGGGCGGCGGATCGGGATCGCTCGCGAGCAGCGGCCTGTCGCCGGTCCTCGCGCCGACCGGTCTCGCCGTACTCGCGACCGCTCTCGTTCTCGCCCGCCGCCGCCGGACCCCTAGCCGATGATGGTGTCGTGACCACCACGATGACGGCTGCCGCGTCGGCACCGGACGGCCGCGCGATGCGCGCCTACTGGGACCGGCTGTGCGCCGGGACCATCGAGGTGCTGCAAGCGGCGCGCCGCGACGCTTCGGACGACGCGGTGGTGTCGGCGTACCTGGAGAAGGTGATCGCCGCCGTGCGGGCGCTGCACGCGACCGCGGCGGGGAAGCGGCTAACACCCGTCGACGCCGCGCCGGGGCTGGTGCATGACGAGCCGCAGCAGCTGCGCGCCGACGACCGCTACGCCGCGGCGGTTGCCGCGATCGACGGGCTTGCGCAGCACTGGCGGGACAAGCTGGGTGCGCCCGACTGGGACTGGGCCGGCCGCGGCTATCCGCCCGGCTGGACGAGCAGCGTCGGCGACCGGCTGCGGGCCGGATTGTTCTACCGCAGCCGTTGACCCGCTCTTTAACTCGTCGACCGGCCCGACCGCGCTGACGTTGGCATTACCGTGAGGCTGTGACGCCGGAGGAGCTCGCCAATCTCGCGCATCTACGCCGGGCGCGCGACCTGATCGACAGGGACTATGCGCGGCCGCTCGACGTCCCTGCGCTTGCCCGCGCGGCGCTCATGTCGCCGGCACACTTCTCGCGACAGTTCCGCGCGGCGTACGGCGAGACGCCCTACAGCTACCTGATGACGCGACGCATCGAACGCGCGAAGTCGCTGCTGCGGCAAGGCATGTCGGTCACCGACGCGTGCTTCGCCGTCGGATGTACGTCGCTCGGCTCGTTCAGCTCACGGTTCACGGAGATCGTCGGCGAGACGCCGTCGCAATACCGCGCCCGCGACCACAGCGACCTCCAGACCGTGCCGCCCTGCGTGACGATGATCCAGACGCGGCCGCGGCGGCGTACGGCGACAAGGGCCTGAGCCGAGCAGGATCGGAGAAGCACCCGCGGGCACACGCGCCCTACGGTCGAGCCATGACAGTCACCGTGGCGACCATGTTCATCATCGTCAACGACCCGGACGAGGCGCTGGGCTTCTATCGCGACGGGCTCGGGCTCGAGGTCCGCAACGACGTGGCGTCCGACGGCTTCCGCTGGGTCACCGTCGGCTCGCCGGATCAGGACGTCGAGATCGTCCTCACACAGCCGCACGGCGGACGGTCACCGGCGGACGGCGACGCGTTGCAGGCGCTCGTCACCAAGGGCGCGCTGCAAGCCGCGATCTTCCGCACCGACGACCTGGACACGTTGTTCGAGAAGCTCCGGGCGTCGGGCGCCGAGGTCATGCAGGAGCCGGCCGACCAGTTCTGGGGTGCCCGCGACTGCGCCTTCCGCGACCCCTCCGGCAACCTGGTGCGCATCGCGCAGGCCTGACAATCCGCAGTCGGTCGGAAAACGACAAATCCGGACGTAAGTAAGAGTGGCGGACGGGTCGTGCCGCGACCCGTACCGTCTGCTGTGACGATCCGTCGAGTAGGCGTCACCGGCTGCGACGTTCGTTGACGGGGGCCTACACCTCCCTGTCCTGCGCGCCTGCGACGCCAGCCTGAGGGAGAGCCACAGAGTGTTCACGTCCCCTGCCCCGGCCGTGTCAGTTCCGATGCGTCGGTCGCTTTTTCGATTGGCATCGGCCCTCCTCGTCATCCTGAGCACGCTCGTCGGGGTCGCGTCAGTCACAGCCCCCGCATCGGCCGCCACCGCGTGCAACTCGGTCACCAACGGGCCGAGCCGGGTCGGCAACGCCGGCGGCCTCGTGCACCCGCTGCGTACCGGGTCGTCGACGTGCGGCAACACCGCGCGCGGCGCGGACCTGCCCACCGGCGCGGCGGGTCCGTACGGTGGCAATCCGCCGCTGATCAACCACGGCGGTCCGGTGATGAGCACGCCTACGGTCGGCGACCAGGTGATCGTGACCCCGATCTACTGGGTGCCCAGCGGCTACAGCTTCACCGCGAGCTATCAGAACGTCATCAACACCTATCTGTCGGACCTCGCGACCGACAGCAGCCACACGACGAACGTCTTCGCGAGCATGTACCAGTACTCCGGCAGCAACGGTGCGATCAGCTACCGGATGACTCGAGGCACTCCGATCACCGACACGAGCGCCTATCCGGCAGCGGGGTGCACGACGGACACGCAGACCGGCGTGTACGGCGACAACAGCGGCTATTCAACCTGTCTCGACCAGGCCCAGATCGCGACCGAGGTCAACAACATCATCAACGCCAATGGGCTCACCCGCGACCTCGGGCATCTCTATCCGATCTTCCTGCCGAAGGGCGTCGAGACCTGCTTCGCCGCCGGCTACCCGTCCAACCAAGGGTGCAGCATCAACGCGAACCCCAACCAGAACTCGTCGGCGTTCTGCGCCTACCACAGCTATTTCACCGTTGGCGCCCAGGTCGGCGTCTACGCCAACATGCCGTTTCCCGTGTATAACTCCTCGACTGGGTACTCCTGCACGGCGGAGTCGCTCGGCGGCACGCACACGATCCAGCAGCCGAACAGCGACCCGGATGCCGACGTCGAGACCAGCCCGCTCAGCCACGAGATGGCCGAGGCGATCACCGACCCACAGCTGAATGCCTGGTACGACGCAAGCGGCAACGAGAACGGCGACGACTGCGCCTACATCTACGGAGGACTGTCCGGGTCGAACGGCGGCTTCTACAACCAGACGGTCAACGGGCATCACTACCTGACGCAGGAAGAGTTCAGCAACGCCGACTACGTGCCGGCGACCAGTGGCTGCATCCAGAGCATCCAGCCGGTCGTCCCGACGGTGACATCGCTGTCCAGCGCTTCCGGGCCGACGGCCGGAGGCGGCTCGATCACCATCAACGGCACCGGCTTCCCGGGCGCGACCGCCGTACATTTCGGCTCGGCTACCGCCACGTTCACGATCGTGGATGCCTCGAAGATCACGGCGACCGTGCCGGCGGGCAGCCTCGGCACGACTGACGTCACCGTGACCACGGGCGCAGGCACCAGCTCGACCGGGGCAAGCGACCACTACACCTACGCCGACCAGCCAACCGTCACCAACGTCAGCCCCAGCTCCGGCGCCCAGGCTGGTGGCACATCGGTGACGATCACCGGAACCAACTTCCTGTCCGGCGCGACGGTGAGCTTCGGCGCCAACGCCGGGACGGGCGTCACGGTCAACTCCGCGACCTCGATCACTGCCACCTCACCAGCTGGCACGGGCACGGTGGACGTGCGCGTCACCACGGTCGGCGGGACCAGTGCGACCGGTGCCGCGGACCACTTCACCTACTCGGCCGGACCCAGCGTGAGCAGCGTCAGTCCCAGCGCTGGTCCGACCGCCGGCGGCACCGTCGTCACGATCACCGGCACCAACTTCGTCAACGGCGCGACCGTGAGCTTCGGCGGCTCGGCCGGCACAGGCGTCATCGTGAACTCCGCGACGTCGATCACCGCCACGTCGCCCGCAGGCAGCGGCACGGTGCATGTCACCGTGACGACCCCGGGCGGCACGAGCGCGACGAGCGGCGCCGACCAGTTCACCTACGACGGTGTTCCGTCAGTGACCGGGGTGTCGCCGAGCGCGGGTCCGACCGCCGGCGGCACGGTCGTCACGATCACCGGCAGCAACTTCGTCAACGGCGCGACCGTGAGCTTCGGCGGCTCGGCCGGCACAGGCGTCATCGTGAACTCGGGGACGTCCATCACCGCTACGTCGCCGGCCGGCAGTGGCACGGTTGATGTCACCGTGACGACGCCGGGGGGAACGAGCGCAACCAGCAACGGCGACCAGTTCACCTACGACGCACAGCCCGCCGTCTCGGGCGTCTCCCCGAACGCAGGACCCACCGCAGGTGGCACGGTGGTCACGATCACCGGCAGCAACTTCACAGCGGACGCCACAGTGAAGTTCGGCGGCACGTTGTCCGGGTCGGTGGCGTTTAACTCCAGCACTCAGCTGACCGCAACCGCGCCGGCCGGCAGCGGCACCGTTCATGTCACGGTCAGCAACCCCGGCGGAACCAGCGGCACGAGCAGCGCCGACCAGTTCACCTACAACGGCGTCCCCACGGTCACCGGGGTCTCGCCGAGCGCGGGCCCGACCGCCGGCGGCACGGTGGTCACGATCACCGGGACCAACTTCGTCAACGGCGCAACCGTCAGCTTCGGCGGCTCGCCCGGCACAAGCGTCATCGTCAACTCCGCGACGTGCCTCTCCGCGCCGTCCCCCGCCGGCAGCGGCACGGTGCATGTCACCGTGACGACCCCGGGCGGCACCAGCGCGACCAGCGGCGCCGACCAGTTCACCTACGACGCACTGCCGACTGTCACCGGCGTCTCGCCGAACGCGGGCCCGACCGCTGGCGGCACGGTGGTCACGATCACCGGCACCAACTTCCTCAACGGGGCAACCGTCAGCTTCGGCGGCTCGCCCGGCACGAGCGTCACGGTGAACTCGGGCACATCGATCACGGCCACGTCACCCGCGGGGAGCGGGACGGTGCATGTCACCGTGACGACCCCGGGCGGCACCAGCGCGACCAGCGGCGCCGACCAGTTCACTTACGACGTGCTCCCGACCGTCACCGGGGTCTCGCCGAGTGCCGGTCCGACCGCGGGTGGCACCCCCGTCACCATCACCGGCACCGGGTTCGTCAACGGCGCAACCGTCAGCTTCGGCGGCTCCGCCGCGACCGGCGTCACGGTCAACTCGGCGACATCGATCAGCGCCACATCACCCGCAGGCAGCGGCACCGTCCACGTCCGGGTTACCACGCCTGGCGGAACCAGCGCCACGAGCGGTTCCGATCAGTTCACCTATGACGGCGTCCCATCGGTCACCGGAGTCTCGCCGAGCGCGGGCCCGACCGCGGGCGGCACGGTCGTCACGATCACCGGCAGCAACTTCGTCAACGGCGCGACCGTCAGCTTCGGCGGCTCGGCCGGAACGAGTGTCACGGTCAACTCAGGAACGTCCATCACTGCGACCTCCCCGTCGGGCACCGGAACGGTGCACGTGACCGTCAGCAGTCCTGGTGGGACGAGTACGACGAGCAGCTCTGACCAGTTCACGTATGACGCGTTGCCTGTTGTCACGGGCATCTCGCCGAGCGCCGGACCGACCGCAGGCGGCACAGTCGTCACGATCACCGGCAGCAACTTCACGGCGGACGCGACGGTGAAGTTCGGCTCCGTCACCTCCGGATCGGTGGCGTTCAACTCG
>JAFAQI010000311.1 GCA_019246495.1 Frankiales bacterium
CTGCGACCACGAGATCCCCGCCCGCACGCCGCATGTCGTCGCCTGGCGGATCGGCGAGGAGGACAACCGCCGGCACTGGCACACGCCGTGCTGGGGTCGCGGGAGGCACGGGGTGCGGCATGGCTGACATCCGCGCCAACACCGTGCTGCCCGCACGCCGCGAGCCCGTCACGCTGCACACCGCCGACGGGTTGGAGCTCGTCGGCGAGATCGCGCTGCCCGTCGACCGGTCGCCGGTTGCGACGCTCGTCATGCTGCATCCGCTCCCGACCCAGGGCGGGATGATGGACAGCCATCTCTTCCGCAAGGCAGCGAACCGGCTGCCGGCACTGGCCGGCCTCGCGGTGCTGCGGTTCAACACCCGTGGCACGTCGTCCGAGCAGGGCATGAGCGAGGGCGAGTTCGACGACGGCAACGACGAACGGCTCGACGTTGCCGCGGCACTCGACCGAGTGGAGTACGACGACCTGCCGGCGCCGTGGCTGGTCGGCTGGTCGTTCGGCACTGATCTCGCGCTGCGTTATGGCTGCGATCCCACTGTGGTCGGCGCCGTGCTGATCGCACCGCCGCTCAAGACCGCTGGTGACGCCGACCTCCGTCGCTGGGCGGAGTCCGGCAAGCCACTCGTCGCCATCGTGCCGGAGCTCGACGACTACCTGCGTCCCGCGGAAGCCGTCGAGCGATTCGCGCTCGTGCCGCAGGCGCGCGTTGTCGCCGTACCTGGGGCGAAGCACCTGTTCGTCGGCTACGCCGAGGAGGTGCTCGACGAGATTGCCCGTGCCGTCGATCCGGCGCTCGCGCCCATGCCGCGCGAGTGGGACGGCGAACTCAGCTAGGCGTGTCCTAGAGCTCGTCCTGCCGCGGAAAGGCGACCTCGGCGAGCAACAGCTGGATGCCGGCGGCGATCGGTACGGCGATGAGCGCGCCGAGGATGCCGAGCAGCGCCGCGCCGAGCAGCGCCGAGACGATCGTCACGACCGGTGCGACGTCCACGGTGCGCTTCATCACACGCGGTTGCAGGACGTAGTTCTCGAACTGCTGGTAGGCGACGTAGAAGGCAAAGGTCGCGATGCCGACGGGCAGGCCGTGGAAGAGCGCGACTCCTGTGACGCCGATCGCGCCGATCGTCGCGCCGATGAGCGGGATGAGGTCCGTGATGGCGACGAACATCGCGAGCGCAACCGGATAGGGCACGCCCCAGGCGATCAGCCAGATGAACGTCGCGAGCCCGGCGACGAGCGATGTCGCGAGGTTGCCGAGCACGTAGCCGCCGACCCGGTTCAGGATCTCGTCGGTCAGCAGGCCGACCCGGGCCCGTCTCGTGCGCGGCGCCATGCGGTAGAGCGTGCGCTTGATGCCTGGCATGTTCGCGAGGAAGTAGATCGTCAGGATGATGACCGTGAACGTCGAGGCGATGATGCCGAGAATCGCCTTGCTCACGCCGAACAGGCCACCGAGCGCGTCGAGGTTCACGCCTTTCTTCGCGCGCTCGCGAAGGTTCGCGACGAAGTGGTAGCGGTCGTCCAGCCGCTTGATCGTGCTGTTGTTGTCGAGGCGTTCGACGTAGGCCGGCGCCTGCTTGACGAGCGCCGACGACTGCTTCGCGATCGGCGGTGCGACTGCCGCGACGAAGCCGCCGAAGAAGCCGAGCGCCGCGACGATGATGACGAGCACGGCGATGCTGCGCTTGAGGCCGCGCCCCACGAGCCACCGCACGGCCGGGTCGAGACCGACGGCCATGAACGCGGCGATGAGGATGAGGATCAGCACCTGCCGGGCGATGATGACGCTGTCGACCAGTAGCGCCGCCGCGGCGACACCGAGGGTGGCGATGAACGCGATGCGGAACGGGCCGCGCTGCCCCATGGGTCGACCCGGCCGGCCGAACGGGTTGTCCTCGTCGACCTGCGCTTCGATGCGTCGTACGCCGGTGTCGAGCACCGGGTCACTGACCGGTGCGACGAGCTCGACCGCTTCTTCGACGCGCTCCGCCTGGGCGGCCGCCTCGTCGCGCGCCTCGGCGGCCTGCTCACGTGCCTCGGAAGCCTCGTCCCGCGCCTGCTCGGCCTCCTGAGCCGCGGCTTCGGCCTCCGCGGCCGCGCGCTCCGCGTCTTCGCTGCCGTCCTCGACCACGACGCTCGCCTCCCGAACCGAGCCTGCCGCATCCCCGCCGCTGCGCCTGGCTTTGACACGGCGCTACCCGCCCCCGGCCGCCACCGAACTTTGGCGCGCGAACCGGACAGCCAGGCGGGTGATGTCCGAATCGACCGCCAAAGTTCGCCGGGTCAGCGTGAGGCGGCCTGCACCAGTTCGGTGAGCACGCCGCCCAGGCTCTTCGGGTGCAGGAACGCGATGGACGCGCCGAGCGAGCCGTGCCTCGGTCGCTCGTCGACCAGGCGCACGCCGTCCTCACGCAGTTGTTCGAGCGCCGCGGCCACGTCGGCGACGCCGTATCCGATGTGGTGCACGCCCTCGCCCCGCGCGGCGAGGAACTTCCCGACGGGCGTGTCCGCACCGAGCGGCTCGAGCAGCTGGACGTACGACGACCCCGCCGGCCCGTCGGCCACGTGGAGCATCGCCTCGCGCACCCCCTGCGCCTCGTTGGTCTCGCGGCCGGCGACGGTGAGCCCGAACAGCGTCGTATAGAGCTCGATGCTCGCGTCGAGGTCGCGGCAGGCGATGCCGACGTGGTCGATCCGGGTCAACAGCGGGGTCGGGCTCTGCGCAGGAGAAGGCACCGTCACCCGTTGATTGTGGCGCCCGCTCGTATCCTTGATGCACCGGCTCGCGACACCGAACACCTGGAGGGCAACGATGCCCGGCTCTGTCATCGTCTCCGGCGCCCGTACGCCGATCGGCAAGCTGCTCGGAGCGCTTGCCGGCTTCCAGGCGGTGGACCTCGGCGGCATCGCGATCGAGTCCGCGTTGAGTCGCGCCGGGATCGCCGGCGAGCAGGTCGACTACGTCATCATGGGCCAGGTCCTGCAGGCCGGCGCCGGCCAGATCACGGCCCGGCAGGCGGCGGTCAAGGGTGGCATCCCGATGACCGTGCCGGCCATCACCATCAACAAGGTCTGCCTGTCCGGCCTCGACGCGATTGCGCTCGCCGACCAGCTGATCGCCGCCGGCGAGTTCGAGGTCGTGGTCGCGGGTGGCATGGAGTCGATGACCAACGCGCCGCACCTGCTGCAGGGTGCGCGCGCCGGCTACAAGTACGGCAACGGCACGCTGCTGGACTCGATGGCGCACGACGGCTTGTTCTGCGCGTTCGACCAGGTCGCGATGGGGGAGTCGACCGAGCGCTACAACGCCAAGCTCGGGATCAGCCGTGAGGAGCAGGACGAGTTCTCCGCGCGGTCGCACGAGCTTGCGGCCGCTGCGCAGAAGAACGGCGCCTTCGATGAAGAGGTTGTCGCCGTACCGATCCCGCAGCGCAGGGGTGACCCGATCCTCGTTACGACCGACGAAGGCGTGCGTCCCGAGACGACGGCCGAGACACTGGCGAAGTTGCGTCCCGCGTTTGCGCCCGACGGCACGATCACGGCCGGGTCGGCGTCGCAGATCTCGGACGGCGCCTGCGCCGTGGTCGTGATGTCGCGGGCCAAGGCTGAGGCGCTCGGCGCTCCGGTGCTCGCCGAGATCGGTCACCACGGCGTCGTCGCCGGGCCGGATGCATCGCTTCAGTCGCAGCCCGCCAACGCCATCAAGAAGGCGCTGTCCCGGGCCGGCGCCGGCGCGGACGATCTGGACCTCGTCGAGATCAACGAGGCATTCGCCTCGGTCGCCATCCAGTCGATGCGCGAGCTGTCGCTCGACGTCGAAAAGGTCAACGTCAACGGCGGCGCGATCGCGCTCGGTCACCCGATCGGCGCGTCCGGTGCGCGCATCGCACTGACGCTCGTCAACGAGCTGCGCCGTCGCGGTGGTGGCCTCGGC
>JAFAQI010000394.1 GCA_019246495.1 Frankiales bacterium
ACGGCCAGCAGCTGCGCACCGAGACAGATGCCGAGCGTCGGCACCCCATCGTCGACCGCGGTGGCAAGCAACGCGCGGACCGACGGCAACCACGGCGCTTCGGTGTCGTCGTACGCACCCATCGGTCCGCCGAGCACGACAAGCGCGTCACCTTCGACGAGCGTCGGCACCCGATGCCCGAGATAGGGATGGATCGGGTGGACGTCGAGGCCTACCGCCGGCCACCACTCCTGTAGCCAGCCGAGACCCTCCGAGGCGGTGTGCTGCACCACCAGCGCGCGTGCCATGTCGCCGAGCTCAGAGCACCGGGAGGTAGCGCGTGAGCTCGAACGGCGTGACCTGCTGCCGGTAGGACTCCCACTCGGCGCGCTTGTTGCGCAGGAAGAAGTCGAAGACGTGCTCGCCGAGCGTCTCGGCCATCAGCTCCGACGACTCGAGCGCGGTGATCGCGTCGGACAACGACCCGGGCAGTGGCGCGATGCCGAGCGCGCGCCGCTCTCCGGTCGTCAACGCCCAGACATCGTCCTCGGCGCCGTCCGGCAGCTCGTAGCCCTCCTCGATGCCCTTCAGTCCGGCAGCGAGCAGTACGGCGAAGAGCAGATACGGGTTGCACGCCGAGTCGGGCGAGCGGATCTCGACGCGTGTCGAGTTGCCCTTGTGCGGCTTGTACATCGGCACGCGCACGAGCGCCGACCGGTTGTTGTGCCCCCAGCAGACGTAGGCGGGTGCCTCGCCACCGCCCCACAACCGCTTGTAGGAGTTCACCCACTGGTTCGTAACTGCGGTCATCTCCGGCGCATGCCGCAGCAGACCGGCGACGAACGCCTTGCCGACCTTCGACAGCTGCATCGGGTCACTCGCGTCGTGGAACGCGTTGCGGTCACCCTCGAACAACGACAGGTGCGTGTGCATCGCCGAGCCCGGCTGGTCGCTGAACGGCTTCGGCATGAACGACGCATAGATGCCTTGCTCGAGCGCGACCTCCTTTACGACGAGACGCATCGTCATCAGGTTGTCGGCCGTCGTCAGCGCATCGGCGTAGCGCAGGTCGATCTCCTGCTGCCCCGGCGCGACCTCGTGATGACTGAACTCGACCGAGATGCCCATGCGTTCGAGCATCGTGATCGCCTGCCGGCGGAAGTCGTGGCCGAGGTCGTGAGGCGTCTGGTCGAAGTAGCCACCCGCGTCGATCGGCGCCGGCAGCAGATCCTCGCCGGTCGGCCGTCCACGCAGCAGGAAGAACTCGACCTCGGGATGCACATAGAAGGTGAAGCCGAGCTCGGCTGCCTTCTGCATCGAACGCCGGAGGACGTGACGAGGATCGGCGTACGACGGAGAACCGTCCGGCATGAGGATGTCGCAGAACATCCGCGCCGTGCCGGGAGCCTCACCGCGCCACGGCAAGACCTGGAACGTCGACGGGTCGGGGCGGGCGAGCATGTCGGACTCGGCAACGCGGGCGAAGCCTTCGATCGCCGAACCGTCGAAGCCGATTCCTTCCGCGAACGCACCGTCGAGCTCGGCGGGCGCGATCGCCACAGACTTCAGGAAACCGAGGACGTCGGTGAACCACAGCCGGACGAAACGGATGTCTCGTTCCTCGATCGTGCGGAGGACAAATTCCTGCTGCCGTTCCATGCTGGCAAGACTACGGCGGCGAGGTTTCCGCGGCGTTTCGCCGCAACGAACCGGACCGCGGCGAAGCGGCCGCGGCGCAACGAACCGGGACGAGACCGCTCAGGCGACGCGGAGCAACGCGGCGAGCTCGTCGAGCGGGCTGCCCTTCGCAACGGTCGCGTCCGCACCCCGACGCTCCGCCTCGCTGCGCATCTCTTCGCTGTCGTCCGTCGTGTGCATCACGATGCGCGCCTGCGGACAGGTCTGCCGCAGCGCGGGCAAGACCTCGAGCCCGTCACCACCGGGCATCCGGTTGTCGAGCACGATCGCCGTCGGTGCGTGCTCCGCGGCGAGCATCAGCCCACGGCCTGAGTCGGGCGCGACCAGTACGACGTGCCAGCCGGCGACCCGAGACATGTAGGCACGAAGCGCGCTGCGCAGACTTTCGTTGTCATCAACGATGAGAAGCGTGCCTTGCGCCATGCATACGATCCTCGTCGAGCCGCGGCCATTGCACCATCGCGAGTTCAGCCGGGCCCGGATGGCCGTTCGGCGGGGAAAGCGCCATTGCGGCCGATGCCCCGCTCGGACCTAGGGTGGATGAGTGCCGCGGCTACGGCTGGCTCTCGCCCAGGTCAACGCGACGGTCGGTGACCTGACGGGAAACGCTGCCGCCGTCCTCACGTGGAGCCGCCGCGCGGCCGATCAGGGCGCCGACATCGTGCTCTTTCCCGAGATGATGCTGACCGGCTATCCGGCGGAAGACCTCGTGCTGCGCCGGTCGTTCGTGCAGGCGTCGAAGACAACGCTCGAGCGTCTCGCCGCCGACCTCCAGCGGAAAGGCCTCGGCGACCTCACGGTGATCGTCGGTTATCTCGACGCCTGCGCGGAACCGACGCCGCGGGTGGGCCGACCGGCCGGCGAGCCGCAGGACGCGGCTGCGGTGATCCACGGTGGACGCGTCGTGATGCGGTCGGCGAAGCACCACTTGCCGAACTACGGAGTGTTCGACGAGTTCCGCTACTTCGTGCCCGGCGACGTCCTTCCCGTCGTACGGGTCGGCGGCGTCGATGTCGCGGTCGTCATCTGCGAGGACCTCTGGCAGGACGGCGGCCCGATCGCGGTATGTCGCGAGGCCCAGGTGGGGCTCGTGGCGACGATCAACGCGTCGCCGTATGAGCGGCGCAAGGACGACGTCCGGTGCGAGCTCGCGCAGCGGCGCTCGGCGGAGGCCGGCGCGA
>JAFAQI010000567.1 GCA_019246495.1 Frankiales bacterium
AGCAACTGTGCTCGGCTCTGGATCGGTGCCGATGCCTTGCCACCTCTCCTACCGGCGGCAATCTTCTGCGACTGGTCGGGGGCGCCGCCTTTGCCGGGCTTGGACTTCACCGGCGCGTGGGCGTAGTTCGGCACCTCGGTCTGGCCATCGGTGCGCGGTGTCGGTTCGAACGGGACCCAGCCGATGCCACCGAAATCGAGCTCCGGCCACGCGTGCGCGTCCCGTGTCGTGACGACCCAGGTGCCGTCGGGCTGCTGCTCACCGCGGGTGAACCCGACCGCGACCCGCGACGGGATGCCGGCGATGCGGGCCATGATGGCCATGGCGGACGCGTACTGCTGGCAGAAACCGCGGTGCGTGTGCAGCAGGAAGTTTGCCAGCGCGTCGGAGCTGGCGGATGACGCAACGTTCACGTCGTAGGTGAACAGCGGGCTCGTCAGGTACTGCTGAATCGCCACTGCCTTGTCGAATGGCGTCACAGCATGCGCGACGGCGAGGACGTGAGCTGTGAGTGTTCGCACCTGGGACGAAACCGACGCCGGCACCTGCAGCATCGCCGTCGCCTTGGGATCGATTGTGGTGGCGCTCTCGAGCTGCGCGACGGTCCAGTCCGGCTTCGTGCTGTCGACGGCGTACTGCAAGCCGTCGGTCTCGTTGCGCGCAGAGAAGATCGTGTCCGAGGCGGGGTCGAACCGCCAGTCACCGGAGACGTGCACCGACTCGACCTGCTGCGGCACCGGCAGCCACGGCGTCGACAACGCGCTGACCGAGATCTGCGACTGCACGGCCTTGCCGGCAACGAGGGGTGGCTTGAGGCCACGCGAGACCTGCGCACTGATCGGCGCTTGCAGCGTCGACGGTGAGAACGTCGTGCCGTCGAACCGGTCAAGTGATGTGAGTCGCAGATAGCCCGGATCCGGGTCGCTCGTCGTCACCGTCATCACGTCGCGCACCGTCGATCCGACAAGCTGTGCCTGGATCCGCACGATCGGGTTGAGCGTCACCCGGCTTGCGCCGGAGCCCCCGCCGAAGCCAAGCCCGTTCCCGTTGTGCTGCGGCACGCCACCGCGAAGCCCTGGAAAAAGCAGCGGTACGACGACGGCGACGGCGATCGCGGAGAAGCCGATCCGCCGCCCCATGACGGACAGCGGCGCAGGTGCGACCTCCTGGTCGGACCACGTGAACCGCGGACGGTTGTCCCGGTCGAAGCCCACGGGTCGACCCCACCGCGAGAGCCGGTCACGCGAGTCGGCAAGCAGCAACCAGAGGTAGCCGGCCGTTGCGACGACGAACGGCAGCCAGCCGACACCGTGCTTGGCGACTGCTGTCGACAGCGCGAAGACCGCGAGCAACGGCAACCCGGCGAGTGCGGCGCGCCGCATCGTCGCGGCGAACAGGTCGACGACAAGCGCCACGCCGGCGAGACCCACCGTCGCGAGCAGGACCAGCCCGCGATGCGTCGGCACGGGTGTCGACAGCGCGCTGACGTCGTGGAAGCCACTACGCGCGATGGCGCCGAGCTGCCGCAGCGACGACTCTGTCGGGAACACGCCGCCGTAAGCACGACTGCTGGTTTCCGTCGCGGTCAGGTAACAGCTGACGGCGGCTGCCGCCAACAGCGGGCTGAGACCACTCGGTATCGGCGACCAGCGGACGAGCTCACTGACCAGGACCACGACGATGATCGCGCCGGTCACCGGGAACAGCCAGCCCCAGTTCGTGAAGACCGACGACAACGCGGTCGCGGCAGCGAACGTCGCGACACCGCCGTGCAGCGCCACGCGCGTCCGGCCGTTCACACCGCGCTCCCGGTGGCAGCAGTCACCCGCGCGCGCTCGCGGTCGAGTGCCGACAGCGGTCCCGAGCCGACGGCCGGCCACAGCGCCGTCAGCGAGTCACCGGCGCGGACGCTCACGACGCGCCACCCCGCGGTCGTGAGCAGGTCGCACGTCTCTTGATGCGACTGCGCCGCGATTGCCGCGGCGCGCGGCGCCAGCGCTGTCCATGTCGCGGTCTCGAGGACGAAAGCAACCGCCACCGAGTGGCCGCCTCGCGCGATGCGCGCGAGTGACTGCGCGTCCTCGGAGTCCAACGGCCCGATCACCGCGACGAGGAGCTCTTCACCACCACCGCGGTGGATCGCGGTGAGGCCCGCGCGGATGCCCGAGGCTGTCGATGCCGTGCGCACGGCAAGGTTGTCGAGCAGCAGGCTGTCGAAGGCCTCGGCACCGAGGGCAGTAGCCGTCAGCTCGTCGCCGA
>JAFAQI010000333.1 GCA_019246495.1 Frankiales bacterium
TGGCGTTGACCAACGGGTTGCCCGCGTAGCACGCGTCGAACACGGTCTCGCCGCCGATGTTGGGCAGGCCCAGCGAGTTCCCGTAGCCGCCGATGCCGCGGACCACGCCGTCGACGACGCGGCGCGTGTCCGGTGCGTCGGCCGCGCCGAACCGCAGCTGATCCATCACGGCGACCGGCCGGGCGCCCATTGCCATGATGTCGCGGACGATGCCGCCCACGCCGGTGGCCGCGCCCTGGTAGGGCTCGACGTAGGACGGGTGGTTGTGGGATTCCACCTTGAAGGTGACCGCCCAACCGTTGCCGATGTCGACGACGCCGGCGTTCTCGCCGATGCCGGCCAGCATGCCGGCGCGCATCTCGTCGGTCGTGGTCTCACCGAAATAGCGCAGGTGGACTTTTGAGGACTTGTAGGAACAGTGCTCGCTCCACATCACCGAATACATCGCGAGCTCGGTGTCGGTCGGCCGTCGACCGAGGATCTGCTTGATACGCGCGTATTCGTCGTCCTTCAGCCCCAGCTCGGCGAACGGCTGGTCGACGTCGGGGTTCGCGGCGGCGTGCTCGACGGTGTCGACGGAGGTCATGCGGCAACGAGCGCCTTGAGCACCGCGACGAACATGGCGAGGCCGTCGGTGCCTGGGCCGGTGAGCGCGTCGATCGCGTGCTCCGGGTGCGGCATGAGGCCTACGACGTTGCCGCGCTCGTTGCAGATTCCCGCGATGTCACGGAGGCTTCCGTTGGGGTTGCCGCCGACGTAGCGGAAGACGACGCGCCCGGACGACTCCAGCTCGTCGAGCGTCGCGTCGTCAGCGACGTAGCGACCCTCGCCGTTCTTCACCGGGATGACGATCTCGGCGCCGGCGGCGTACTCCCCGGTCCAGTGCGTGCCGGTGTTCTGCACGCGCAGTCGCTGGTCGACGCAGGTGAAGTGCAGGCCGGCGTTGCGGATGAGCGCGCCCGGCAGCAGATGTGACTCGCAGAGGACCTGGAATCCGTTGCAGATGCCGAGGACGGGCAGGCCGTGACCCGCCGCCGCGACCACGTCGGTCATGACGGGCGAGAACCGCGCGATCGCGCCGCAGCGGAGGTAGTCGCCGTAGGAGAAGCCGCCGGGCAGAACCACGGCGTCGACAGCGCGGAGGTCGTGGTCGCCGTGCCACAGCGGCACCGGCTCACCGCCGGCGACCCGTACGGCGCGCAACGCGTCGCGGTCGTCCAGCGATCCCGGAAAGGTCACGACCCCGATGCGGG
The DNA here is from genome assembly GCA_019246495.1 of Frankiales bacterium. Taxonomy (GTDB): domain Bacteria; phylum Actinomycetota; class Actinomycetes; order JAFAQI01; family JAFAQI01; genus JAFAQI01. Next base: position 1,254 of record JAFAQI010000333.1, read on the forward strand.
CGGTCATCTCGGGCTGGCGCTCCTGCGGCTGGACGGCGGTGGCTTCAGCCTACCGGCGGCAGCCGCGGCGCACGCCGAGACAGGCCGACCGTCCGCGCCCCATGTCGGAGGAGCTCAGTCGGTGGGTTGGGTGGCCTCGAGCATCTGGTCGCGATCGCGCAGCGCGGCCGACTGGCCTGGATCGTCGGTGAGGTCGATGGTCGCGCGCTCTCGCTCGACCAGGCGCTGCAAGGGAGAACCCGACTCGTAGACGAGCTCCTTCTCCAGGCGGACGATCGTCCCGCTCTCCGGCCGGGACCGGAAGTGGACGCGGTCGACGAGGGCCCGGATGAGCTGGATACCGCGACCCTCCTCGGCACTGGGGTCGGCGTCGGCGCGGCCGAGATGCTCCGCGTCGAACCCGCGGCCGGTGTCGATCACCTCGATGACGCACTGGGAGTCGTCGAGCCCCGCGACGATCTCGTACTCGTCGCCCTGCGCGGCGTGGTCGAGGACGTTGGTGCACGCCTCGGCGAGGGCGATCTCGATGTCAGTGAGGCAGTCCTCGGCGACGCCGAGCGTCCGCATCGAGCTGTTGAGCACGCGTCGTACGACGGGCACGCTCAACGTGTCACGCGGCAGCTGCAACGTGAACTTGATCTCCACCGGGAATCCCCTCCTCGCACAGAGGCATACCCCGGCACCCCCGCCGGACTAACTCACGACGGCAGGGCTGTGTCACTCCGCGGCGAGACGGACCGTGAAGTCCTCGATGACCGGATTGGCCAGCAGTGTCTGCGCGACCTGCTCCGCGACCCGGTCGGCGTCGTCGCCGGTGACGTCGAGCTCGAAGTGCTTGCCCTGGCGCACGGAGGACACCTGGTCGAAACCGAGACTGGGCAGCGCGCGCTGGATCGCCTGGCCCTGCGGGTCGAGGATCTCCGGCTTGAGCATCACGTCCACGACGACCTTGGCCACGAGCGCGACTCTATCGACGGGCTAACCGGTGCGGAGGTAGCTGGCGAAGTCGCGGCCGGTGAGTCGCTCGTAGGCGTCGACGTACTTCTGCCGGGTGCGCTGCACCACGTCGTCGGGCAGCGGAGGCGGCGGCCCGCTGCGGTCCCAGCCGGACTCGTGCAGCAACCAGTCGCGGACATACTGCTTGTCGTACGACGGCTGCTGCCGGCCTGGCTGCCGGGAGTCGGCCGGCCAGAACCGCGACGAGTCGGGCGTGAGCACCTCGTCGCCGATCCGCAGCACCCCGTCGGAGTCGCGGCCGAGCTCGACTTTCGTGTCGGCGAGCAGGATGCCGGCGCGTTCGGCGATCGACGCGGCCCGGGCGTAGACGTCGAGCGTCACCGCGCGGAGCCGTTGGGCGAGCTCGGCTCCGACCTCGTCGACGACCGCGGCGAAGTCCATCGGCTGGTCGTGCTCCCCGACCGGTGCCTTCGTCGTCGGCGTGAAGATCGGCTCGGGCAACCGGCTGCCGTCCTCGAGACCGGCGGGCAGCTCGACGCCGCAGACGCTGCCGCGTTCGACGTACTCGGTGAACCCACCGCCGGTCAGGTAGCCGCGCGCAACGCACTCCACCGGCACCATGTCGAGACGGCGGCACAACACCGACCGACCGCGGAGCGCATCGGCGTAGGGCGCGAGATCGGTCGGGTAGTCCGCGACGTCAGCCGTCACGACGTGGTTGGGGACGACGTCGGCAAGTTGGTCGAACCACCAGAGCGACAGCGCGGTCAGGATCGCGCCCTTGTCGGGGATCTCTGTCGGCAGCACGTAGTCGAAGGCGGAGATGCGATCGGTGGCGACCATCAGCAACAGGTCGTCGCCGACGGCGAACAGCTCGCGCACTTTGCCCGAGTGGACGTGCCGGTCGGCAAGACCGGCGAGTGCACCCGCTGCCGCCGGCGTCATGCGAGCGCGGCGAGCCGGGTGAACACACCGGAGAGCCGCTCGAGATAGCGCTCTGGCCGGCAGACCGCGTCCAGCCGCTGCTCGTCCAGCGGATGCCCGGCGTCGGCGGCGTGCTTGCGCAGCGTCTCGCGGAACGGCACCCCGGACTGCCAGGTCTCCATCGCGGCCGCCTGCGTCAGCCCGTAGGCATCCTCACGGGACAGCCCGCTCTCGACGAGCTCGAGCAGGACGGCACTGGAGTAGATGAGACCACCGGTCGCGTCGAGGTTGGCGCGCATGCGTTCTGCGTTGACCACCAGACCGTTGACGAGCCGGCTCGTGAGATGCAGCAGGTAGTCCGTGCCGATGGCCGCGTCGGGCAACGCGATCCGCTCGACGGAGGAATGCGAGATGTCCCGCTCGTGCCAGAGCGGGATGCCCTCCATGACCGGCACGACCTGCGCGCGGACGACGCGAGCGAGCCCACAGATCCGCTCGCACAGGATCGGGTTGCGCTTGTGCGGCATCGCACTCGAGCCTTTCTGGCCGGAGCCGAACGGCTCCTCGAGCTCGCGCACCTCGGTGCGCTGCCCGTGCCGCACCTCGAGCGCGATCGCCTCGCAGATCGTGGCGATGACGGCGAGTGCGGAGACCCACTCGCTGATGCCGTCGCGGATGATGACCTGCGTCGCTACGTCGGCGGGACGGAGGCCGAGCTCTCGCGCGATGTGCTGCTCGATCGCAGGGTCGATGTTGCTGTAGCTGCCGACGGCACCGGAGATCTTCGCCACCGCGACGGCGTCGCGCGCGCGGGCCAGCCGGTCGCGGGCTCGAGCCATCGCGAACGCGAAGTCCGCGACGCGGTGACCCCAGACGTCAGGCTCGGCGTGTACGCCATGGGTGCGGCCGACCCGAAGCGTCGCGCGGTGAGCGAGCCCGTGATCGCGCAACGACGCGACGAGCGCCGTCGTACGGTCGAGCAGCAGATCGCTCGCCTCGGCGAGCTGTAGTGCGAGCGCGGTGTCGAGCAGGTCGGACGACGTCATTCCGTAGTGCACCCACGCGGCGGCCTCGCGCGGCGACGTGTTGTCGGCCCATGCCGTGAGGAACGCGATGACGTCGTGCTGCGTGACGGCCTCGACCGCGGCAACCGCCTCGGGCGTCGGCGGCGCCGCGGCGCGCACCGGCTCGACCGCGTCGGTCGGCACCGTTCCGGCTGACGCGTGCGCCTCGAGGACGATCGTCTCGACGCGGCACCACAACTCGTACTTGTGCGCCTCGCTCCAGACCCGGCCCATCTCGGGAAGCGTGTAGCGCTCGATCACTGGACGACCTTCCGTTGCGTCATATCTGCGTCACACCGGCTTGCTCGAATGTCTCCTTGAACTGCGCGAGCTGCGTCCGCAACGAGGCGTCACTCACGGCAAGGATCTGTACGGCGAGAATCGCCGCGTTCGTCGAGTGGTCGAGCCCGACGACCGCGACCGGAACTCCCGCCGACATCGACGTCATCGCGAGCAGTGCGTCGAGGCCGCTGACACCGCCGCCCTTCAGCGGGACGCCGATGACCGGAAGCGTGACGTGCGACGCAACGATGCCCGCGAGGCTCGCGTTGACGCCGCCGCCGGCGACCACCACCTCGACGCCGCGCGGCTCGAGCTCGGCGCACCAGTCGAGCAATGCGCGTGGTGAACGATGCGGGCTGATCACGGTCTCGTCGTAACCGACACCGAAGCGCACGAGCATCGCGCCGACTCGCGCCATCACCTCGTGCTCGGTCATCGATCCGTAGATGACTGCGAC
>JAFAQI010000580.1 GCA_019246495.1 Frankiales bacterium
AGCGGTGCGCAGCGGCTCGAGGCGGTTGCCGTCGTCACGGACGGCGACGTCGACGCCGACAGCCGCGCGGTTGCTGCGGACCTCGGAGTGGACGCGCCGATCATCGCTGACGCCGACGGGACGGCGCGGCCGTGACCCGGCTGCGTCCCGTGGTGATGGCGGACGCCGAGCGCCTCGGCGACTGGCGGCGAGACCCCGAGGCGGGCGGCGAGTTCCAGTGGTTCGGCTACATGCTGGGCGGTGACCTGAAGAAGCGCATCGAGGACGGCACCGTCATCGACCGTGTCGACGGCGGGATGCTCGCGATCACCGACGACGAGGGCCAGCTCGTCGGCGACGTCTCCTGGACGCGTCGCGGCTACAGCCCGATCGCCGGCAGCGAGGCGTGGAACATCGGCATCGTCATCCTCACCGAGCACCGCGGCCGTGGACACGGCTCGGCCGCCCAACGGCTCGTTGCCGACTACCTGTTCGCGCACTCGCCGGCGAACCGCGTGGAGGCGACGACTGACAGCGCCAACGTCGCCGAGCAGCGCGCGTTGGAGAAGGCCGGCTTCACCCGCGAGGGCGTGCTGCGCGGCGCGCAGTTCCGCGGCGGGCGCTGGAACGACCTGGCGGTCTACAGCAAGCTGCGCGGCGAGTGACCTTCCGCTCCGGGTTCGCGTGCTTCGTCGGCCGGCCCAACACCGGCAAGTCGACGCTGACCAACGCGATCGTTGGAAGCAAGGTCGCCATCATGAGCGACCGCCCGCAGACGACGCGGCACGCAGTCCGCGGCATCGTGCATCGGGCCGACGCGCAGCTCGTCGTCGTCGACACCCCCGGCTTCCACAAGCCGCGCACGTTGCTCGGCGAACGGCTCAACGACGTCGTGCGCACCACGCTCGCCGAGGTCGACGTCGTGGCGTTCTGCGTGCCCGCGGACGACAAGGTCGGGCCGGGCGACCGGTTCATCGCCGCGGAGCTGGCCCGCGTCTCTCGCCGTACGCCGGTGATCGCCGTGGTGACCAAGACCGACCTCGTCGGACGTGACGTCGTCGCGCAGCGGCTGGTCGAGGTGAGTGAGCTGGGGGACTGGGCCGAGATCGTTCCGACGTCAGCCGTTGCGGGTCAGCAGGTCGACGTGCTGGTCGACCTGCTGGTGGCCCGGCTGCCGGAAGGCCCCGAGCTCTATCCCGCGGGCGAGCTCACCGACGAGCCCGAGCAGGTCATGGTCGCGGAGCTCGTCCGCGAGGCCGCGCTCTCGGGCGTACGCGATGAGCTGCCGCACTCGATCGCCGTCGTCGTCGAGGAGATGGCGCCGCGCGAGGGGCGGGCCGATCTCATCGACATCGCCGCGGTGCTCTATGTCGAGCGGGACAGCCAGAAGGGCATCGTGATCGGCACCGGTGGCAGCCGGCTCCGCGACGTCGGCGCGACGGCGCGGCGGCAGATCGAGGCGCTGCTCGGCTCGCAGGTGCACCTCGACCTGCGCGTCAAGGTCGCGAAGGACTGGCAGCGCGACCCGAAGCAGCTGCGCCGGCTCGGCTTCTGACCTCAGCCGCTCGTCGCGAGCCCATCGAGGATGATCCGCGTCCCCGTTGAGCGGTGGTTCTTGGTGCCGAGTGCCTTTACCGCGATCGTCCGAGTCTGCGTGAACACGCCGCTGAAGACGTCGAACCGCGCGCGGTCGTGTGTCGAAGCGGAGTAGGTGTCGACGACCTTCTTCTTCTTGCCGTTCACATAGACCGCGAGTTTGCCGCACGACGCGCACGTCGTGACATAGAGCCGGTAGTCGAAGCCCACTGCGTGCACGGTCGCCTTTGCGTTGCGTCGCGTAGTCGTCGACGACGTCCCGTCGAACGCCGTCCGCGCTGTGCTGCGCGTCCAGCCGGCCGACTTGGCGAAGGACTTGTCGTCGTACAGCGCCGCCCGGGTCGTCGCGGTGTTGCCGGCCCGGTCGGTGACCTTGAGCGTCATCGTGTAGACCTTGCCGGGCTTGGCGGCGAACGACGTGTGGCCCTTCTTGCTCGTCGTCGTGCTGAACACGGTGTGGCCGGGATAGGTCACCGAGACGACGTAGCTGTTCGTGCCGCTGCCGCCGAAGTCGTCTGCCGTCCAGCTCGCGGTGACGTCCTTCTTTCCCTTCGCGATCGCAAGCGTCGCGGTGGGCAGCGGCGCCGAGGTGTCGATGTCGATCAGGCTGTCGGCGTAGTGGCAGACGATGTTCGGGTTGTCGCCGTCGGCGACCGCCGGAGGGTCGTTCCACGCGACGAGCGTGAGGTCGTGTACGCCGTCGGCCGAGCCGGGCGCGCCGAAGTCGGAGAGTGTGACCTGCGTCGGCGGCGTCGACGAGCCGCCGTTCGTCATGCAGATGTGGTCGCCGTCGACGTCGATGCGGTAGTGGTCGAACGACATGAAGCTGGGCATGTGCACCGTCACCGGGACGGTCAGCGACTTGCTGTAGGCCGGACCACCTCGGCTGAGATGCGGGTCGCCACCGAGTGCTGTGCTCAGCACGTTCTTCCAGAGCGGCGTGCCAAGGCCGGTCACCTCGTCGTAGCCGGCATGCGCGACGTCAGCGCCGTTCCATCCGTTGCAGCTGGCCGGCGTCGTCGCGAACGTGGGGCAGTTGTCGTTGACGTCGGTGTAGCCCGGGGTGCCGCCGGTGTAGGTCTGCTGCCGGTAGAGCCCCGGGAGGATGTTGCCGATGCCCCACGAGGTGTTGTCGAGCGCGAGCTGTACGGCGTAGGTCGACGCGCTGACCGGGCTGGAGACGCTCGTCCCGCGCACCGGCAGGTTCTGGTTCCCTCCGCCGAGCGCTGCACTCGAGCTGAGGATGCCGAACTCCGGCGGTCCGGCGAGTGCGGCGATGTCCGGGACGGTGCGCATCGTCGTGGTGAGGCCGACGCCGTCCTGGTAGGCGGGTCGCGGGAAGACCGCCGACTCGCCACCGCCGGACGCACCTGCGGCGGACGGGTCGGCACCGGGATGCCAGCCGCCGTCGACCCAGCCCTGCGGCGTGCCGTCGGTGATCGCGTGGCCGCTCGCGTGCTGTGTTCCGCCGACGGCGACGACCTGCGGCGAGCTCGCGGGATAGCTCACTCCCTGCACGGCGGTCGACGGACCGCTGCCGGGGTCGCAGTAGTCGCCGTTGTCGCCGCTGGCGGCGAAGACCGTTACCCCCGTTGCGAGGTCGTAAGACATCACGTCCTCGAAGGCGGCGTAGAGGCTGTTGGGCTGCGGGTCGTTGTTGAGGCTGCTCTCGCAGAACCCCCACGAAATGCTGGCCGCGACGATGTGCCGGTCGACGGCTGGGTTGGACGCGTCGTCGCCGATCGCGCCGAGTGACGTGTAGAGGCCGAAGAAGTCGTCAGACGTCAGGTAGGCCCGCTGGTTCGCGTAGGGCGCGACGGCGTAGATCGCCTCCTGGTCGAGGTCGACCTCGATGTCGTCGCCGGGCTGGTTGCCGGTCTGGTTCGCGCACTTGTTGGGCTGGCTGAGGGTGTCGACACACGGCGCGAGCGACGGATCCGGCACCACGGACGTGTACTTGGGTGCCGGCCACGGCTTGCCGGTCGTCGACGCGAGGCGATTCGCATAGGCCGTGAGGTCGGCCGGGTGCCAGTCGGACAGCTGCACCGTCGCGATCGTCTCCTTGCGCAGCGGAGAGCTCAACGGTGGCGCAACGGTTGGGTCGAGATTGCTGCTGTCCACGCCGTACGCCGTGCGGAAGTCCTGGCCGGTTGCCGTCGCGGAGGGTCGCAGTGCGGGCCGGTGGTCGTCCCCGCCGAACGCGATCGTCACCTGACCGCGGAAGCCGGCCGGCACGCTGGGCAGCGGATGCTGCATTGTCGATGCCGGGTCGACTGCGCGTGCGCTGCCGAACAACTGCTTCACCAGCGACGCGGGTCCGCTCACGGCAACTGCGGTGCGGGTGATGCGGTCGACATGCAGGCCGAGGTGACGCGCGGTCGACGCGACCGACTGTTGCCGGGCGGGACTCGGCAGAGCCGCAGCCAGGGCGCGGGCGCGGGTGCGGGAGACGCCGGCCGGTTGCCCCTTGGCCAGAGCACGGAGCGCGCCGCGGTCCTGCGGCGTAAGTGCGAGCAGCACGTGCTCGATCGGCCCGTGCGGCCGGACCGCCGCAGCGCCCGCCGTCGCGGCCGTCGCCACGACCGAGGTCGGGACGGCCAGCGCGGCGGCCAGACAGGCCACGACCGGCACGGCGCAGCGCGCGATACGCATGGATCTCCTCGGAGGTGGCGCACAACTGTTGGCGCCCTATCGAGACTGCCACAACAGGTGAGGTCAACCGGGTGATTTGCGAGGATCCGCCGCGGTTCGCGACCGGCGCGGCATCGACGTCCCCGCGGCCCGTGCGGGGGGAGAATGGCGCGGTGCCGCTCTATCGCGACGAGGCCGTCGTCCTCCGCACCCAGAAGCTGGGTGAGGCCGACCGCATCGTCACGCTGCTCACCCGCCGCCACGGCCGGGTGCGGGCGGTCGCCAAGGGGGTCCGGCGGACCGCGTCCCGGTTCGGGGCCCGGGTCGAGCCGTTCAGCCACGTCGACCTGCAACTCCATGAGGGCCGCTCGCTCGACGTGGTGACGCAGGCGGAGACGATCGAGCCCTACGGCGAGCGCATCGCGAACGACTACGGGCGCTACACCGCAGGCACCGCGGTGCTCGAGACCGCCGAACGGCTCACCGTCGAAGAGCGCGAGCCCTCGATCCGGCTCTATCTCCTGGTCGTCGGGGCGCTGCGTGCTCTCGCCGAGGGCGCGCACACGCCGTCGCTCGTGCTCGACGCGTTCATCCTCCGGGCAATGGCCGTGGCCGGCTACGCGCCGGCTCTCGACGGCTGTTCGCGGTGCGGCGAGCCAGGACCGCACCGCTTCTTCGCGGTGGCAGCCGGTGGCGTCGTCTGCGCCGAGCATCGGCCGGCCGGCGCGGTGACCGTCTCGGTCGCGGCGACCGATGTGCTCGGCGCGCTGCTCGATGGCGACTGGCCCGTGGCCGACGCTGCGGAGACAAAGGTGCAGCGCGAGGTGAGTGGGATCGTCGCGGCGTACCTCCAGTGGCATCTCGAGCGCGGCCTGCGGTCGCTGCGGCTCGTCGAGCGGGCCTGAGCCGTCGCCCGTGAGCAACGTCCGCCGATGAGCGCCCGCCGACAGGTGCGCCCGCCGACGCCGCACCCGTCCGGGGCGCGGCCGCCGCGGATCCCGCGCGAGCTGGTGCCGCGGCACGTCGCGCTCGTGATGGACGGCAACGGCCGCTGGGCGAAACAGCGCGGGCTGCCGCGAACCGCCGGGCACGAGCGCGGTGAGCACTCGCTGTTCGACGTCGTCGAGGGAGCGATCGAAGTCGGCGTGCAGTGGTTGTCCGCCTATGCGTTCTCGACCGAGAACTGGCGCCGCTCGCCGGACGAGGTGCGCTTCCTCATGGGGTTCAACCGGGACGTGATCCGCCGCCGGCGCGACGAGATGCACGCCATGGGAGTGCGCGTGCGGTGGGCCGGCCGTCGACCGCGATTGTGGAAGTCGGTGATCCGCGAGCTCGAGGTCGCGGAGGAGATGACGCGGGACAACCGGGTGCTGACGTTGACGATGTGCGTCAACTACGGCGGCCGGGCGGAGATCGCCGATGCCGCGGCGGCGCTCGCGCGCGAGGTTGCGGCCGGCCGGCTCGACCCGGACAAGGTCACCGACCGGACGTTCGCGCGGTTCCTCGATGAGCCCGACATGCCTGACGTCGACCTGTTCATCCGGTCGAGCGGCGTGCAGCGGACGTCGAACTTCCTGCTGTGGCAGTCGGCGTACGCCGAAATGGTCTTCCAGAACACCTTGTGGCCGGACTACGACCGCCGTCAGTTGTGGGCCGCGATCGAGGAGTTCGCGCGGCGGGACCGGCGCTACGGCGGCGCCGAGCCGTCGTCTCCGTCGTAGCGGTCGTCTCCGTCGTAGCAATGTGGTCTGCGTCGTAGCGTGGTTCCGTGCGCATTCATCACGTGAACGTCGTCGTTCCGCCCGGCGGCACGGACGCGGTCGTCGCGTTCTATGCCGACGTGCTCGGGCTGCAGCGGGTCGCGAAGCCGGCGAACGGCGTCGACCCCAGCGGGGCATGGTTCGACATCGACGACCGGACCCAGCTGCACGTGTCGGAGCGGGACGGGCAGGTGCATCCGCAGTCGCACTTCGGGCTCGTGGTCGACGACTTCGCGGACGTGCTCGACCGGCTCGCGGCGGCCGGGGCGAGCTGGGAGGAGCAGGCGGACCTGTTCGGCGGCCGTCGCGGCTTCACCCGTGACCCGGCAGGCAATCGCGTGGAGATCCTGGAGGCTGCCGGCGCGCTCGCGTGAGCGCCGTCAGCGGTTGACGAGCTTGACGACCGCGATCGCGACGACGCCGGCGACGATGGCGGCGCGGGCGACCCGCTGACCGGAGGAGAGCAGCGGCCAGGTGTGCCGGGTGAGGGTGACGAGTCCCGCGGCGACCACCAGCAGCACGAGTGCCGCCGTAACGCCCTGCAACAGCAGTCCGGCGAGGAACAGCCCGCCGGCCACCACGGCGGCCAGCAGCATGACCGCCCTCGACCTCAGCACGCGGGCAAGGCTATGGCCATCTGACCGGGTTCTAGGCCGGTCAGATGGCCATAGCTACTTCTTGATGCGCTTCGGTGCCGGCGTCTCGTCGGGATAGGTCGCGGCCGTCTCGCGCAACTCGCGGAGGACCTTGGCGATCTCGTCGGCCTTCTCGTAGTCGAGGCCGAGCCGGTGCACCTGCCCGTGCGCAATGCGCCCGTCTGCGTCGATCACGAAGATCGCCCGGCGACGGGTGAGGCCGAGCCCGAGCCCGTACGCCGCAAAGACCTTGTTGTCCGTGTCGGCGAGGAGCGGGAACGTCAAGCCGCGGTTTGCCTGGAACTTCCGGTGCGAGGCGATGTCCTGGCTCGAGATGCCCCACAGTGTCGCGTCGAGACCGGTGAGGACGGAGAGCTCGTGCTGGTAGGAGCACAGCTGGCGCGTGCACACCGGCGTCTCGTCGCCCGGATAGAAGGCCAGGACGACCGGATGCCCGCGCTCGGCCGCGAGCGTGTAGTCGCGGTCGCCGCCGTTCGGCGTCGTACCGGGCAGGGTGAAGTCGGGCGCGATGTCGCCGACAGCGGGCGTGGTGGCCATGCGGTCTCCTTGGGGTCGTGATCATCTTCGCCGTCGGATCGCGCACACCTGCCGCGGGGCTTGTGGTGTTGGTTACGCTGTGGCTTCCACTCGCCGACCGCCAGCCGGATGGAGCCCAGGCCGATGGCCGCCAACCCGTCGAAGGACGCCGCTCGCATCGAGAACCTCGTCAGCCTGTGCAAGAGACGAGGCATCGTCTTCCCGTCATCGGAGATCTACGGCGGCACCCGGTCGGCTTGGGACTACGGCCCGCTCGGCGTCGAGCTGAAGGAGAACATCCGCCGGCAGTGGTGGCGGGCGACGGTGCAGCAGCGCGACGACGTGGTCGGCCTCGACTCCGCCGTCGTACTCGCTCCGGAGGTCTGGGAGGCGTCGGGCCACCTCGAGGCGTTCGTCGACCCGCTGATCGAGTGCCAGTCGTGCCACAAACGCTTCCGCGACGACACGTTGCGCGAGGAGTTCGCGGAGCGCAAGAAGCTGGCGGATGCCGACGCGGTGAAGCTCGCCGACGTGCCGTGCCCCAACTGCGGGACGAAGGGCGCGTGGACCGAGCCGCGCATGTTCAACGGCCTGCTGAAGACCTATCTCGGGCCGGTCGAGGACGAGTCCGGGCTGCACTATCTGCGACCCGAGACCGCGCAGGGCATCTTCGTCAACTTCCTCAACGTCATGACCGCGTCGCGCAAGAAGCCGCCGTTCGGCATCGCGCAGACCGGGAAGTCGTTCCGCAACGAGATCACGCCGGGCAACTTCATCTTCCGAACGCGTGAGTTCGAGCAGATGGAGATGGAGTTCTTCGTCGAGCCGGGGACCGACGAGGAGTGGCACGAGTACTGGTTGAAGGAGCGCTGGAACTGGTACGTCGACCTCGGCATCTCGGCGGACAACCTTCGGTTCTACGAGCATCCGAAGGAGAAGCTGTCGCACTACTCGAAGCGCACGGTCGACATCGAGTACCGCTTCCGGTTCGGCGGCTCCGAGTGGGCGGAACTGGAGGGCATCGCCAACCGGACCGACTTCGACCTGACGACGCACTCGAAGCACAGCGGCGCCGACCTCACCTATTTCGACCAGGACAAGAACGAGCGGTGGACGCCGTACGTCGTCGAGCCGGCAGCGGGTCTCACGCGAGCGGTGCTCGCGTTCCTCATCGACGCGCTGACCGAGGACGAGGCGCCCAACGCCAAGGGCGTGATGGAGAAGCGGACCGTGATGCGGCTCGACCCGAGGCTGTCGCCGGTGAAGGCCGCGGTGCTGCCGCTGTCGCGCAACGCCGACCTGTCGCCGAAGGCGCGCGACCTCGCGACGACATTGCGCGCGCGGTGGAACGTCGAGTTCGACGACGCGGGTGCGATCGGCCGGCGTTATCGGCGGCAGGACGAGATCGGTACGCCGTACTGCATCACTGTCGACTTCGAGTCGCTCGAGGACGGCAAAGCGACCATCCGCTCGCGCGACACGATGACCCAGGAGCGCATCGACCTGTCCCAGGTCGAGCAATACCTCCTGGCCAACCTCCCACCCTGCTGACCGCCTAGCGGCGGAGACCCGAGATCATCGCGACCTGAGCCGCCCACAGGCGGTTGCGACGGCGATCGCGTCCACATCCTTGC
>JAFAQI010000355.1 GCA_019246495.1 Frankiales bacterium
AGCTCGCGAGGATGTCGGCCGAGTGAGACGGTCGGCCGACCGCGCGGGAGATCCGCCACCACTGCCGGAAGCACTCGCGACACCGGCGGTCGACGCGCACTGTCATCTCGACCTGATGGACGTCGGTGTCGCGGACGCCTTGGCGGCTGCGCGAAGTGTCGGCATCGAGCGCGTGGTGACGATCGGCATCGACGTGCCGTCGTCCGAGTGGGCGGTCGAAACCGCAGCGGCGTACGACGACGTGTTCGCGACCGTCGCGATCCATCCCAACGAGGCACCCGCGGCCGGCGAGGCGGAGTGGTCCCGCATCGCGGAGCTCGCCCGCCACGACCGGGTCGTCGGCATCGGCGAGACGGGGCTCGACCACTTCCGTACGCCGCAGGACGGTTGGCAACGGCAGGAGGAGTCGTTCCGCAGGCACATCGCTATCGCCAAGGACACGGGCAAGGCGGTGGTCATCCACGACCGCGACGCGCACGACGACGTGCTGGCCGTGCTCGACTCAGAAGGTGCGCCGGAGCGGGTCGTCTTCCACTGCTTCAGCGGCGACGCGGACTTTGCGAAGCGCTGCGTCGATGCCGGCTACGTGCTGTCCTTCGCCGGCAATGTCACCTTTAAGAACGCGCAGCCCTTGCGCGACGCCCTAGCCGTCACGCCGCTCGAGCAGCTGCTCGTCGAGACCGATGCGCCGTTCCTGACCCCGATGCCACACCGCGGCCGGCCCAACGCGCCGTACCTCGTCCCGCTGACCATTCGCGCGATGGCGGAGATTCGCGGTGAGACCCCCGGGGCGGTCGCGGACGGCATCCGCGCGACGGCCGCGCGGGTGTTCGGCTGGTCCTGACCGATCCGGACATCCGTCCCATCAGCCACTTCCTCCACATTGGAGCGCGAGGCGCCTCGAAAACGCTTGGGACTCCCCACCAAGGCGGGGTATCGCGGCTGTGGCCGGTCACAACGCTCCATTGCCGGGTTTGTTCCCGTCACGAGAGGGCACCTAGGGTCGTTGACTGACTGAAGGCCGGATCGGACCCAGCGACGTCCTGTCGCGCGTCGGAAGTGAATCGCCGACGGACATGCCTGGCATGTCGGGACCGTGCCCGGGTGGACCGACGTTCGGAGTCTCGTGCGCCGCTCGCCCCTCGCCGTGGTCCTGCTGCTCGCTCTCATCGCGACGTTCGCCGGCGGTGCCACGGCTTTCGCGATGCTGGGCAAGACCGTCTGGGTCGACGTCGACGGCCACGTGAGCTCGGTCGAGACCTACGCCGGCGACGTCGCCGGCGTGCTCCGCAAGGCGGGGCTCGTCCTCGGTCCGCACGACACCGTCGCTCCCGATGCGCATGCGCCCGTCCACGACGGGTCGAAGGTCATCGTCCGGCACGGTCGGCTTCTGCACCTCAGCGTCGACGGCCAGCCGCGCGACGTTTGGGTCACGGCACTCGACGTCAACGGCGCGCTGGACCAGCTTGGGCTCACCGACCGTGGGGCGTGGCTCTCTGCGTCGCGGTCGCTGTCCATCCCGCGTGCCGGACTGTCGCTTGCGCTCCGGTTGCCTCAGCGGGTGACGGTGCTGGTGGACGGGCGGCGGATCACCCGTCGTACGACGGCACCGACCGTCGAGTCACTGCTGCAGCAGATGCACGTCCGAGTGCGCAAGCTCGACCACGTCTCAGCTCCGCTCGTCACCTATCCGCGCTCCGGCCTGGTCGTGACGATTGACCGGATCAGCCAGCGGATGGTCACCCGCAGCATTGCGATTCCGTTCCACACCCGGCACGTCAAGACTTCGTCGCTCTACGTCGGGCAGTCGCAGGTGCAACGCGCCGGACGGCCCGGCGTGCGGCTTAACACCTACAAGCTCACCTGGAAGAACAAGCACCTCGTGCATCAGCGGCTCGTGCGCAGCCGCGTTCGCGCGCGGCCGGTCGCCGAGATCGTTGAGGTCGGCACCAAGCCGAAGCCGCGCTACGCGCCCGCAGCGGACGGGCTCAACTGGGCGGCGCTCGCGAACTGTGAGTCGGGCGGCAACCCCCGCGAGGTGTCGAGCAACGGGCAGTACCGCGGCCTCTACCAGTTCACGATCGGCGTCTGGCACAGCGTCGGCGGCAGCGGCGACCCGATCGACGCGTCGGCAAACGAGCAGACCTACCGCGCGCAGCTGCTTTATCGGCGCGCCGGCGACTCGCCGTGGCCCGTGTGCGGGCACTACCTGTACACCTGAGGTGTGAGCGGACCGCCGGACGACGCGCTGCTGGGTCCGGCGGACATCCGCAGGCTTGCGGAATCGCTCGGCGTCCGGCCGACGAAACGGCTCGGGCAGAACTTCGTCGTCGACGCCAACACTGTGCGCCGGATCGTCCGGACCGCTGAGCTGCTTCCCGATGACACCGTCCTCGAGGTCGGTCCGGGTCTGGGCTCGCTGACACTCGGACTGTTGTCGGCCGCAGCGCATGTCGTCGCGGTCGAAGTCGACGAGGTGCTCGCCGGTGCACTCGCCGGCACCGTCTCTGGCCGCGCGCCCGGGCTGGCCGAGCGGCTGACGGTGCTGCATGCGGATGCGTTGCAGCTGCGGGAGATTCCGGGGCCGGCGCCGACCGCGCTCGTCGCCAACCTGCCCTACAACGTCGCCGTGCCGGTCGTCCTGCACATGCTCGAGCTCGTCCCCTCGTTGCGCCAGGCGCTCGTCATGGTGCAGGCGGAGGTTGCCGATCGCATGACCGCCGCGCCCGGATCCCGGATCTATGGCGTGCCCAGCGTCAAGGTCGCGTGGTGGGCGCACGCGTCGCGTGCCGGCTCGGTGCCGCGCACCGTGTTCTGGCCGGTGCCCAACGTCGACTCGGCGCTGGTGCGACTTCTGCGCCGTGACCCACCGGCGACGACCGCGTCGCGACAGGACGTCTTCGCGGTCGTCGACGCGGCGTTTGCCCAGCGCCGCAAGTCGCTGCGTGGTGCACTCGCGGGCTGGGCGGGGTCGGCCTCGGCGGCGGACCACGTCTTGCGGGCTGCCGGCATCGACCCTGCGGTGCGCGGAGAGTCCCTCGACGTCACCGCGTTCGCGCGCCTTGCCGAGGCGGGCAGCGCCGTACGATTGACTCGATGAGCGACCCCGGCGACCGCGCGGTTGCGCCGCTGCACCGCCGCTCGTCGGGAACCGGCGCCGTCACCGTCCGGGTGCCCGCAAAGGTCAACCTGCACCTGGGTGTCGGCGATGTGCGCAAGGACGGGTTTCACGAGCTCGTCACCGTCTATCACGCGGTCTCGCTGTACGACGAGGTGATCGTCGAGCCCGCCGACGAGCTGTCGGTGACGGTCGCCGGCGAGGGCATCGGTGACGTGCCGACCGACGCGACCAACCTCGCCGCGCGGGCCGTACGCGCACTTGCTGCGATGGTCGACCGCGACCCCGACGTCGCGATCACCGTTCGCAAAGGCATCCCGGTCGCGGGGGGCATGGCCGGCGGCAGCGCGGACGCAGCCGCGGCGCTGATCGCGGCGGACGTGTTGTGGGGGAGCCAGCTCGACCGCATCACGCTCGAAGGCGTGGCGGCGGGCCTGGGCAGTGACGTCGCGTTTCTGCTGCACGGCGGGTCCGCACTCGGCACCGGCCGCGGTGAGGCGATCTCGCCGGTGCTGTCGCAGGGCGACTATCACTGGGTGCTCGCATTCGGCGACGTTGGCATGTCGACGCCCGAGGTCTATGCGGAGCTCGACCGCATCCGCGAAACCGAACACATGACGCCGATCGGGCCTCCCGACGGGGTCCTGGCCGCCCTGCGCGCCGGTGACGCCGTCGCGCTCGGTGCTGCCCTCGCCAACGACCTGCAACCGGCCGCCCTTCGGATGCGGCCCGCCTTGCGTCGGGTGCTCGACGCCGGCAAGGAGCTCGGCGCCGTCGGCGGCGTCGTCTCGGGGTCGGGTCCGACCATCGCACTGCTCGCCCGCTCCTCCAACGAAGCGGTGCGCATCGCGTCGGCGCTGCCCGGACTCGGGGTGTGCCGCACCGTCCGTCGTGCGCACGGGCCGGTGCTCGGTGCGCGAGTGGTGCCCGCCGACAGCACGACCGCGTGACCGCTCGCATGACCGTCCGGGTCGAGTGGGGACCGGCCGGCGTCACGGCGCTCGCGGCGCAGAGCGACGTGCTCGTCGTCGTCGACGTGCTGTCGTTCTCCACGGTCGTCTCGGTGGCGGTCGCCTCCGGCGTAAGCATCTGGCCGCATCCGTGGCGGGACGGCACTGCTTCCGTGCGGGCACGCGAGCTCGGCGCGGTGCTGGCCGGCACCCGCGGCGAGCCGGGCTCGCTGTCTCCGGCGTCCGTCGCTGGACTGCCGCCGGGGACGGATGTGCTGCTGCCGTCTCCCAACGGCGCGACGATCTGCGTGGCCGCAGCGGCCGCCGGCACCGAGGTGGTTGCGGGCTGTCTGCGCAACGCACCAGCGGTGGCGGAATGGCTGGCCGACCGCGAGGTGACGTCCGTGGGGGTGATCCCGGCGGGGGAGCGCTGGCCCGACGACACCCTGCGCCCGGCTTACGAGGACTGGCTCGGCGCCGGTGCGCTGGTGTCGTTGCTCGATCCGGCGTCATGGTCGGCGGAGGCCGCGGCGGCTGCCGCCGCCTGGTCGGTACGCCGACCCTTGCGCGAGGTTGCGTCGGGCATCGAGCTCGTCGACCGCGGGTTCGTCGACGACGTCGACGCCGCCGAGGCTTACGGGGCGGACGCCGTCGTACCCCTGCTCGTCGACGGTCGCTTCACCGCGGTGACATCGGCGCCGCCGTGACCGGTGGCCCCGGCGCCACGCCGCCGCCGTTCAACGGTAGTGGCCGGGGGGTCGGCGGAGCCGCGAGAAATGACGGCTCGATTGCGAGCTGCGCGATCGGGTCCGCTGACCCGGCCACGGTGAACAGCCACGCGGGTACGAGTACGGGCCGGGTGCCGTCCACATCGGGCATGAGCCCCAGGTGCGCGCCGGTGATCCGCGGGCGCGGGATGGATGCACAACCCGGCTTGCCGTCTTTGCGCAGCATGCAGATCTCGGGCATCGCGATCGGTTGGCTCTGCAGCCGGTCGAACGCGGCTTGCGCGGTGATGACGGGGTAACGGTCACCGACGGAGAGCCCGAGCACCCGCCCGTTGGCG
>JAFAQI010000360.1 GCA_019246495.1 Frankiales bacterium
CGTACGCTTGGACAGATAAAGTCTATCCGTCCGCCCGTGTGGTCCGGAGTAGCGTCCGAGGCGATCCACCAGCAGTACCGACGTGAAGCACGAAGCAATCCCAATGAGCGTTGACGGGGACAGTGCCCTGCCGCGACGCAGCCATGAGCGACCCGGGGACGGTGCGAGCCCGGGGGCGTGCCCGGGGTCGCCATCACCCCTGAGCTGCCGGAAGAAAGGGCCCCCCGGCCCGACTAGACCCGGCTCGCGGCCTCGAGTGGGTGCGACCCGTCGCACCAAGGAGGGTGGTACCGCGGGGCACGGCAACCGCCGGGTCTCGTCCCTCCGGACGATGCGCCGGCCCGCCCGGGCCGGCCGACCGGAGGGACCCCGCCGCCATGTCGCCGGACAGCCCGCGACCGCGGTTCCGCCCGATGCCGCCGCAGGTCGACCTGCCCGCCCTGGAGCACGAGGTGCTCGCGCGGTGGCGCGACCGCAACGTCTTCGGCCGCTCGCTGGCTGCGACGGCTGGCGGGCCGCAGTGGACGTTCTTCGAGGGGCCGCCAACCGCCAACGGCAAGCCCGGCACCCATCACGTCGAGGCGCGGGTGTTCAAGGACCTGTTTCCGCGGTTCAAGACGATGAAGGGCTTCCATGTCCCCCGCAAGGCCGGCTGGGACTGCCACGGCCTTCCCGTCGAGCTCGAGGTCGAGAAGCGCCTGGGCTTCACGCGGGGCAAGCAGGAGATCGAGGACTACGGCGTGGCGGAGTTCAACGCCCGCTACCGCGCGTCAGTGCAGGAGCACGTCGACGAGTTCTCCGCGCTGACCGAGCGGATGGGCTACTGGGTCGACCTCGACGCCGCCTACTGGACGATGAACCCCGCCTACATCGAGAGCGTCTGGTGGTCGCTCAAGCAGATCTTCGACTCCGGGCGGCTGGTGCAGGACCACCGGGTCACGCCGTACTGCCCGCGCTGCGGGACGGGCCTTTCCGACCACGAGGTCGCCCAGGGCTATTACGACGTCTCCGACCCCTCGGTCTTCGTGCGGTTCCCGGTGACGAGCGGGCCGCTCGCCGAGCTCGGCGCCGCGTTCCTCGTCTGGACCACGACGCCGTGGACCCTCGTGTCCAACACCGCTGTTGCGGTCCATCCGGACGTCACCTACGTCGCCGTCCGGGTCGCTGACGAGGTGCTCGTCGTCGCCGAGCCGCTGCTGACCAAGGTTTTCGCCGACGCGCCGGTCGAGGTGCTGCGCCGCATGCCGGGACGCGAGCTCGAGCACACCTCCTACTCGCGCCCGTTCGACCTCGTCGACATCCCGGACGCGCACTACGTCGGGGTGGCCGACTACGTGACGGTCGAGGACGGCACGGGACTCGTGCACCAGGCCCCGGCGTTCGGTGCGGACGACCTGGCAGTCGCCCGGCGCTACGGGCTGCCGGTCGTCAACCCGGTGAAGCCGGACGGCCACTTCGCCGACGACCTGCCGCTCGTCGGCGGACAGTTCTTCAAGTCCGCCGACCCGGCGATCGTCGACGACCTGCGCGAGCGCGGGCTGCTCTGGCGGTCGGAGTCCTACTTGCACTCCTATCCGCACTGCTGGCGCTGTGACACCCCGCTCATCTACTACGCGCTGCCCTCGTGGTTCATCCGTACGACGGCGGTGAAGGACCGGCTGCTCGCGGAGAACGAGCGCACGACCTGGTATCCCGCGACGATCAAGCACGGCCGCTACGGCGACTGGCTCGAGAACAACATCGACTGGGCGCTGTCCCGAAACCGCTACTGGGGCACGCCGTTGCCGATCTGGCGGTGCGACGGCTCTGGTGCCGGTGGAGAGCACCTCACCTGCGTCGGATCGCTCGCGGAGCTGTCGTCGTACGCCGGTCGCGACCTCACCGACCTCGACCCGCACCGGCCGTTCATCGACGAGGTCACGTTCGCTTGCCCGGTCGACGGTTGCGGTGCACCGGCGGCACGGGTCAGCGAGGTCATCGACTGCTGGTACGACGCCGGCTCGATGCCGTTCGCGCAGTGGGGTT
>JAFAQI010000319.1 GCA_019246495.1 Frankiales bacterium
TCTCTCCCGCCGGGCAGCCCGAGGCAGTGCCCGCGACCCGCGGCGCCGCCGTGACAGCGCTGCTCGGCGCGGCCGCACCGTCGGCCGGCCGGCGGCGGGCGGCGTCCGACCCGCCCGACCTCGTCGTCATCGCTCCGGTCACCAGCGTCCCGCCACCCGAGGTCGTGGCCGCGGTGCGCGCGGTGCCGCACGTGTGTGTCGTCGTACGCGAGACGACCGCTGTCATCGGGCCGTTCGTGCTGCCCGGCACGACGCCGTGCTTGCGCTGCGTCGAGCTCGGCCGCGGCGACCGTGACCCCGCCTGGCCCGCGCTTGCCGCACAGCTCGTGTCGTCACACCGACTCGTCGAACCGTGCGACGTGTCACTCGCGACACTTGCCGCGTCGATGACGGCTCTGCACGCGCTGTCCTGGCTCGATACTCGTACGCCGCCGGCATCCGCTGCCGGAACGCTCGAGATCGACATGTCCGGCGCGCAGCTACGCCGGCGCAGCGTCGAGGCGCATCCGGCGTGCGGCTGCGGCGCGGCGGGCTGAGACGATCGCCCGCGTGGACAAGGCCGACGCGGAAGAGATCCGCGAGCAGCTGCTCGAGCTGCTCGACGAGCGGCACGAGGCCGGACCAACGGCCTACGTCATCAACCGCGCGACTGTCGGGGCCGACGGCGACGGCTGGGCGCTCGTGCTGTCGTTCCATCCGACGGAGTCCGAGCCGGCGCAAGAGCTTCGCTTCGCCGAGCTGGTGACCGAGCCAGGCGGGGAGCCGGTGTCACCGGAGTCGTTCGCCTGGCACGTCTACAACGGCCTGGAGGCCGGGCGCTTCTCGTCGTAGCGGTCGTAGCCGTGTTAGCCGTCAGGCGGTGATGGCCTCGTCGCCGACCGCCGCGCGAGCAACGGCGGGCCGCGGGATGCCGGCGAGCGTGTGCTCGCCCCGCGTGGGCCATTCCCGGCAGAACTCCGTGACGCGTTCCGGCGAGGCGGGACGGCCGAAGAGATAGCCCTGGCCGTCGTCGCAGCCGAGCGCGCGCAGCGTCTGCAGCTGCCGGTCGGTCTCGATGCCCTCGGCGACGACGCGCAGGCCGAGGCCGTGCGCCATCGCGACGCTCGCCGCGACGATCGTGCGGCCCGCGTCACCGGTGTCGAGCTGGGTGACGAATGACCGGTCGATCTTCACCTCGTCGATCGGCAGCTTGTTGAGCCGGCTGAGCGAGGAGTAGCCGGTGCCGAAGTCGTCGACCGACAGCCGAGTGCCGAGCGAGCGCAGCTGGCACAGTGTCTGGATCGCCTGCGACCGGTCCTCCATGAGCAGCGACTCGGTGATCTCGAAGATGAGTCGGCTGGGGTCGATCATCGCGCGGTGGAACTCGCGGGCGATGGCCGAGCCGATGCCCGGCTCGCGCACGAGTCGGCCACTGACGTTGACCGCCACCGACAACCCGCGCGTCGCGGGGTCGGCATCCCAGCGGCGCATCTGCTCGCAGGTCTCGCGCACGACCCACAGCGTCAGCGGCACGATCATGCCGGTCTGCTCCGCCACCGGGACGAACGACGACGGCGGCACGAGCCCGCGCGTCGGGTGCTGCCAGCGCATGAGCGCCTCAACACCGGTGACCTCGCGGCTGCGCAGGTTGATGATCGGCTGGTAGTCGATGAAGAAGTCGTGACCCGCGATCGCGTGATGCATGTCGCTCTCGAGTGAGAGGCGCTCGACCATCTCGGTCTGCATCGTGTCGTGGTAGAGCGTCACGCCGTGCGCGCGCTCGGCCTTGCTCGCATACATCGCAAGGTCGGCCTGACGCAGCAGCTCGAGTGCGCGTTCCTCGACACCGATCGGCGTGCTCTCACTGCTGACGGCGAGACCGCCGCTCGCGCGGACCGTGACGGTGCGACCGCGCAGGCTGAACGGCGTCTTGAGCTCGGCGAGAAGACGCTGCGACACCCGCAGTGCGCTCGCCGGCTCGAGTTCGCACAGCAGCACGGCGAACTCGTCACCGCCGAACCGCGCGACGAGGTCGTGCCCGCGAGTCGCGGCAGCAAGACGCCGAGCGACGCTGATGATGAGCTCGTCGCCGACGGCGTGACCGAGGGTGTCGTTGACGTTCTTGAAGTCGTCGAGGTCGACGAACAGCACCGCCGTCACCTGTTCGCGGCGAAGCATGTCCTGCAGCAGCCCCACGAACGCTTCGCGGTTGGCGAGACCGGTGAGTGGGTCACGGCTGATGCGGCGTTCGAGTGCGAGCGTCAGCGCGCCGCGCTCCCGCGACGCAGCGACCGCCTGCGCACGTTGCGTCTCGAGCATCTTCATCGCACGCTCGTCTGCGGCTCGAGTGCGGCGTAGAAGGAAGGCCACGATCGCGCCCAGGGTGAAGAAGAACAGCGCGCGTTCCGGCCACAACGTGCGGTTCACTGCTGCGCCCGCGGGCAGCCATCGTCCGAGCGGACCGGTCACCAACGCCGACGTCAACGACGCGATGAGCGCTCCGGTGAAACCGAACCGAACGGCGGCGATGATTGCTGGTACGGCGAGCCAGTAGGGATCGGTCGACGCGGAGTCGCCGAGATACGCCGGCAGCACCGAACCCAGCACGGTTGCCGCGAGGACGAGGAAGAGCATGAAGACCGCACTCGGTCGCGGCAGCCCGCTCGACGACGGAGCCGTCTCGACATCGCACGGCGCCACATCACCACTCGGGGCGATGGCTTCG
>JAFAQI010000423.1 GCA_019246495.1 Frankiales bacterium
AAGGATGACGACGAACTCCTCGCCGCCGTAGCGCGCGACGATGTCGACCTCGCGAACCTCATGACGCACCCGGTTGGCGAGCTCCAGCAGCACCTCGTCACCGACCTGGTGGCCGTGCACGTCGTTGACGTTCTTGAACAGGTCGAGGTCGAGCATGAGCAGCGCGAGCTCGCGGCCGAATCGCGACGCCCGCTCCACCTCGCGGGCGAGCGTCTGCTGGAAGAACCGGTAGTTGCCCAGGCCGGTCAGACCGTCGGTCACCGACAGCCGCTGCGCCTCCTGGTGCAGGAACACGTTGTCGATGGCGACCGCTGCCTGCCCGGCGAACGTCCGGATCGTGTCGAGGTCACCGGCGTCGAACGGCTTGCCGTCCTCGCGGTCATAGAGGTTCAGCACACCGAGCACTCCGCTGTTGGTGCGCATCGGCACGCTGATGAGTTCCGTCGCCGTCGGCTCAAGTGGTGACAGCTCGAGGCCCTCACCGACGCGGCCGCGCACCGCCTCGCCCTGCGCAGCGACGCCTCCGGTGACGCCTTCGCCGACCGGGATGCGCGGCGCCGCACTGCGCCGTTCCAACCCGCGACCGGCGCGCAGCACGAGGTCCTCGCGGGCACCTTGCTGCACGTACGCCGCACCAGCCGTCGCGCGGACGCTGCCGATCGCGGTGTCGAGAATCACGGTGAGGATGCGACCGAGGTCGTGCGTGCTCGACAATGTGTCCCCGAGCCGGGCCAGGTTGTGCCGCAGCTGGTCTCGGCTCGTCTCCAGCTCGCCGACGTAGCTGCGCAGCTCCTCGGTCATCTCGTTGAAGGCTCCGGCCAGGCGGCCGACCTCGTCGTGGCCGGTCGCGTCGAGCCGGGTGTCGAGGTCGCCGGCGGCGAGGCGTTCGGCTGCGGTCGACAGCTCCGCGAGCGGCCGAGTCGTGACTCGGGCCAGCAGCCAGCCGAGGACGGCGGCGAGCAAGAGCCCGACGACGAGCACCGCGACGAGCAGGCTGCTGAGCGTCCCCACGCCCGGCCGCGCCAGGCTCAGCACCAGCCGAAGGTCGCGGTTGGGGCCGACCGGAGCGGCAACTGCGAGTCGTCCGGCGACGCGCTGCGAACCCGGGGCCGACCAGCTCGGGACCGCCGCAAGTGCGGGCGCGACATCCGGCTGCTCCGTCGTCGCAACCACCCGGTGCCCGAGCAGGAGCGAGACCCGGGCGTCGGTGGCGGCCCCAAGGCTGCGCAGCCATCGCCCGTCCAGAGTGCGGGCGACCGCTGCCCGGCCCAGCAGCCGGCCACTCGGGCCGGTCACCTCGACGACGTCGGCGATGACCGGCGCCTCCCGGTCGGCGGGCTGCCCCTGCGAGCACGACCCCAGCGAACCCTGGCCCGAGCCCGGC
The DNA here is from genome assembly GCA_019246495.1 of Frankiales bacterium. Taxonomy (GTDB): domain Bacteria; phylum Actinomycetota; class Actinomycetes; order JAFAQI01; family JAFAQI01; genus JAFAQI01. The sequence continues at coordinate 1,385 of JAFAQI010000423.1, forward strand.
TGCGGCGGCACGCCGGCCTGCCCCAGCGGCCGGCCGTGCCCGTCCGTGACGGCCGCATAGCTCGCCAGCCCCCGCCGCACGACGTCCTGCACCGCGCCGTTCACCGTCGACGCGCGAAGCCCGGACGGACGAGCGTCCGTCGAGGCCTCGCGCCCGAGCACCTCGGCGGCCAGGCGAGTGTTGGCGCAGGTCTGCTGAAGCAGCGCGGTCGCCCCCGCCCGCGACGCGGCGAGGCGGTTCTCGGCGCTGCGATCGAGCGTCCGCGGGACGCCGTGACCGACCACGAGTGCCGCCACGAGGAGCGGCACGATCATGACGAGAAGGAACGCCAGCGTCAGCCGCAGACGCAGCGTCACCCGTCACCTCCACCGCCCGGACCATTCGGCGTATGTCCACCGGGCCTGATGCGATGCTCGCATGCCGTGGAAGGCAAGCGGCGGTTGCGCGAGCAGGTGCTCGCCCGGCGGCGGGCGTTGACGGCGGACGATCGCGCAGCCGCTGGCGAGCAGCTGGCCGCCGTCGCGACGCAACGCTGGACCGGCGTTGGTTGCCTCGCCGCCTACGCCGCCGTCGGCGCGGAGCCCCCGACCCGGCAGCTGCTCGACGCACTGCACGCCGGCGGTGCGTGCGTGCTCTTGCCGGTCGTCGCTGGTGAGGACCTGCACTGGGCGGCGTACGCCGGATGGGACCGGCTGCGGCGCAGCGACCGCGGACTGCTCGAGCCCGACCCGGTCACAGCCGAGCCGGGAGCACTCGAGACGGCCGAGGTCGTGCTCGTGCCCGCTCTCGCGGTCGACCGGCATGGCCACCGGCTCGGCCGCGGGGCCGGCTACTACGACCGCTCGCTCACCGACCGCGCCGGCACCGCCGACCTCGTCGCGGTGGTCTACGACGACGAGGTCTTCGACGACCTACCGGTCGAGCCGCACGACATCGACGTCCGCTGGGCGCTCACACCCACCGGGCTGCTGCCGCTAGGAGAACAGAGCGGTCAGTGATGGTGCCGGTGCGGCGAGGCCGACGGCGACGGTGACGGCGACGGGCTGTGGTGGTGGGACGGCGTCGGTGACGGCGAGCTCGGCGGCGGCGGGGGCGGCGGCTGCTGCGTGGTGACTGTCGACTTCGGCGCCGGCGGGTCGGCGTCGTGCGGCATCCGCGCGTGCGCGTGCAGTGCGGCACCGGTCGGCGCTGCGTCGCCGGCGACCCACTCTTTCCACGACATGTTCCAGTCCGCCATGCCCGGGTCACCGAGGTCGGGGGCGGCCGCGCTGTTGTAGACGTCGACCACGTCGCCGCGCAGCGACCAGTTGTAGAACCAGATCGCGTTGGAGACGCTGAGGTTCACGCATCCGTGCGAGACGTTGCTGATGCCCTGCTGTGCGACCGACCACGGCGCAGCGTGCACGAAGGCGCCGCCGTAGGAGATGCGGACGTCCCAGTAGACCTTCTCGTAGTAGCCGTCCGGCGAGTTGCGGGGAATGCCGACCGTCGCCGAGTCCATCGTCACGACCTGCGACTTCTCGAACGTGATGTGGACGCCGTTCTTCGTCGGGTACTGGTCCCGCCCCGCGCTGATCGGGAACGTCCTGATCAGGTGCCGGTTCTCATAGACATACATCTGGTGCCGGGCGACGTCGACGCGGCTGATGTGCGACGGCCCGATGCGGAACGACGCCGAGTGGCTGCCCTGGCCCCAGACGCCGTGGCCGAGATAGAGCCCGTCGAGGTTCGACGACACGGTGACGGCGGTGTGGGCCTTCCAGTACGTCGGAGGACGCCAGTGCAGCTCCTGCGGAGTGATCCAGTGCCACGCGCCGACGACGTAGGGCTGGGTCGACACGGCCAGCCGGTGCTCGACCATCGCGCGCTGGTTCGTCGGCACCGGGCGGGAGAGCCGGATGATCACCGGCGAGCCGACACCGACGACGTTGCCGTCGCCCGGGCTCAGCAGCGCGGTCAGATGCCGGCTGGCCTTCGTCGTCCGGAAGGTGAGAGACCGCGGCACCGTCGCGCCCGTCACCTCGCGCACCATCGCGTGGACGACGTAGGACTGAAGCGGCTGCAACCGCCCTTCACTCACCCAGCGAGCGCCAGACGACTCGACGTGCCCGTCGATGACGGTGCCCGCACGGTCGATCAGCGCGACCGAGGTCAGGCTGCCGCGGACGACCCGGAGCACGAGCGGGTGCTCCCACGGCACGCGGCCGTGCACCAGCCGCGGCAGATGCAACACCGGTCGCTGCGCCG
>JAFAQI010000424.1 GCA_019246495.1 Frankiales bacterium
GGAGCGACCCTGCTGCCGCTCTGAGGTCGCACTGAAGCCCCTCTGGCGCCACTCCGAGGGCACGCGGCCTGTCCGGGACACGCGGGAATGTGCCTGACGTCCGGGTTGTTGCTCTGTGTGCCGGCGTTGGTTACGCTGTGCAGCAGCGACATCGAGCCGCCCCACCTCGAGCGGGCTCCCTCATCCGGCAAGCCCCCTGGCGACGGGCGCGGCACGGGTCGCGACTTCCGGACACTCCAGGCCGCGTGCGCGTGCCCCAGCATGCAGCCCGCCTGGCTCCGGTTCCCATCAGACGTCTCGCCTCGATCGAAGGCGAGCACTGGCCGGCACCGCCGGCCAAGGGAAAGGATCCCTGTGGCAGACACAAACCTCACCGAGCAGGACGCCGGGTCAACGTCCCGGCGCCGCGGCGGCGGTCTCGCTGGAAAGCTGCTGCCCGAGTTGCAGCAGATCGCGGGCGACCTCGGCATCTCCGGTACGGCGAAGATGCGCAAGAGCGAGCTCATCGCCGCGATCCAGGACCGTCAGTCCGGCTCGACGGCCGGCGCCAACGGCGCCGGCACCGCGAAGGCGTCCGGCAACGCCAACGCCTCAGCGAACGGCAGTGCCGCGGGCACCGCAGACGCCGCGCCCATGCCCCGGCAGGACCGCGGCGAGAACGCGCCGCGCCGCGACCAGCGCACTGACCGCGACGACCGCGATGACGAGTCCGGGAGTCGTTCCGACGCCGACCGCCAGCAGTCCAACGGCCAGACCGCCCAGGACAGCCAGGGCACTCAGACCGCGCAGCGGCAAGGTGCCGCACCGCGCGACGACGACGGCACCGGCAACCGGCGCAGCCGCGGACGCTTCCGCGAGCGCAACCGCGGCCGCGGCGGAAACCGCGAGCGGTTCGGCCCCGGTGACAACGAACCGGTCATCGCCGAGGACGACGTCCTCGTCCCCGTCGCCGGCATCATCGACATCCTCGAGAACTACGCGTTCGTCCGCACCGAGGGTTACCTGCCGAGCCCCAACGACGTCTATGTCTCGTTGTCGCAAGTGCGCCGGCACGGCCTGCGCAAGGGTGACACCGTCACCGGCGCCGTCCGGCAGCCGCGCGAAGGCGAGCGGCGCGAGAAGTTCAACGCGCTCGTCCGGCTCGACAGCATCAACGGCCGCGAGCCCGACAAGATGCGCAACCGCCCGGACTTCGCAAAGCTGACTCCGCTCTATCCGCAGGACCGGCTTCGCCTCGAGACCGACCCGAGCATCCTCGCGACGCGCGTGATCGATCTCGTCTCACCGATCGGCAAGGGACAGCGCGGCCTCATCGTGTCGCCGCCCAAGGCCGGCAAGACGATGATCATGCAGGCGATCGCCAACGCGATCACCACCAACAACCCTGAAGTGCACCTCATGGTCGTGCTCGTCGACGAGCGACCCGAAGAGGTCACCGACATGGAACGGTCGGTCAAGGGTGAGGTCATCGCCTCGACGTTCGACCGCCCGGCGACCGACCACACGATCGTCGCGGAGCTCTCCATCGAGCGGGCGAAGCGGCTCGTCGAGCTCGGCCACGACGTCGTGATCCTGCTCGACGGCATCACCCGCCTCGGCCGTGCCTACAACCTCGCCGCACCGGCCAGCGGCCGCATCCTCTCCGGTGGCGTCGACTCGACCGCGCTCTATCCGCCGAAGAAGTTCTTCGGTGCTGCGCGCAACATCGAGAACGGCGGCTCACTGACGATCCTCGCGACCGCTCTGGTCGAGACCGGCTCCCGGATGGACGAGGTCATCTTCGAGGAGTTCAAGGGCACCGGCAACATGGAGCTGAAGCTCGACCGCAAGCTCGCTGACCGGCGTACCTTCCCGGCCATCGACGTCGACGCCTCCGGCACCCGGCGCGAGGACATCCTCATGGGTGCGGAGGAGCTCCAGATCGTCTGGAAGCTCCGCCGGGTCCTGCACGCGCTCGACTCGCAGCAGGCGATCGAGCTGCTGATCAACAAGCTGCGCGAGACCAAGAGCAACTACGAGTTCCTGCTCCAGGTGCAGAAGACGACCCCGATGTCCAACGGCTCGGAGGACTGAGGCGAGGGGGTCCGCCCGGAATCCGCAGGCACCCGCCTGCGTTTGGGAGCACGCGAGAGGGGCTGACAGACTGGCCCCGCCGCCAGGACCGGTTCACCGTGGCGACCGCCCCGGACCCGGCCCGACTCGATGGAGGAGAGACCAGTGAA
>JAFAQI010000501.1 GCA_019246495.1 Frankiales bacterium
CACGCGAGATCGCCGACAACACGTCAGCGGTCAGCGTTGCGCTCGCCCGCCAGTTGATGTGGCGGGGACTGACGTTTGCCACCCCCTACGAGTCGCACGTTGCCGACTCGCGGGCGATGCACCTGACCGGGATGATGCCGGACGTGCGCGAAGGCATCGCGTCGTTCCTGGAGAAGCGGCCGCCCGCGTTTCCGGGCCGGGTGAGCACTGATGTCCCCGACGTGTTTCGCGATCCGCAGCCCGGATGGGCGGCCGACCTGCCGACCTGAGCTGACCGGATCTAGCGGCCTGACGGCGGGGTCGGGCGACCGGTCGACGATCCGGTGGCCGCTTCGTCCGGTACGCCGGAATCGTCACGCTCGGTAACTGCTAGGTTTCGGAGCGCAACAGCAGGGAACGGGGAACCCATTCCAGCGGGGTCCCCCGGTGAACGGGAGATGCATGAACGTCCGGCATCGCGTCCACGTCGGTGACGCCCAGCGGACCGCCGCCGGACTGCCCCGGCCGCGAAGGTCGGTTGTCGACGATCTGCCGGTCGTCGAACAGCGTTGGACGCCGCACCCGTGGCTGTCCCGGCTGGTGCAGGGCCTGGTGCTCGCGTTGCCGGTGGCCGCCGCCGTCGCCGTCGCATCGCTCGCGAGCCGGCCGCTGCCACAGGCACACGGAGTCGCCGCGGCGATCGGCTGGTGGGTGGCGGTGCTCGCCATTTCGTCGCTGGCGTTGTGGGCGACCGACCGGCTGGCGCGACGGCTGCTGCCACTTGCCTGGCTGCTGCGGTTGTCGCTGGTGTTTCCCGACTCCGCACCGCCGCGCTTCCGCCTCGCCGCGCGCAGCTGGAACAGCCGCCGGTTGCGCGAGCTGCTGGATGAGAACGCCGGACTGGGCGCCTTGGTTCCTGGTACGGCGGCCGAGGCCGCGGCCCGCATCGTCGCGTTGCTCGCGAGCCTCGCGGTGCACGACCGTCGTACCCGTGGGCACTGCGAGCGCGTCGCCGCCTACAACGACCTGATCGCAGCCGAGCTCGGACTGTCGCAAGCCGACCGCGACCGGCTGCGCTGGGTCGCGCTGATCCATGACATCGGCAAGCTTTCCGTCGCGCCCGAGCTGCTGAACAAGCCGGGCAAGCCGACGGACGACGAGTGGACCGAGTTGCGCGCGCACCCGTCGCGCGGCGCGGCCATCGCGAAGCCGCTCGCGACCTGGCTCGGCGAATGGCTGCCGACGATCGAGCAGCACCACGAGCGCTGGGACGGCAGCGGCTACCCGCACGGTCTCGCGGGTCCGGAGATCAGCCTTGGTGCGCGCATCGTCGCAGTCGCCGACGCGTTCGAGGTCATGACATCGCCGCGGCCCTACAGCCGTGCGGTCGACCCCGACACCGCGCGGGCCGAGCTCGTTCGCTGCGCCGGCGAGCAGTTCGACCCGATGGTCGTCCGCGCGTTCCTGTCCGTGTCCCTCGGCAAGCTGCGCCGGGCGATGGGGCTCGTCGCGTGGGCGGCGACCGTGCCGTTCCTCTCGCGCACACCGCGACTCGAGTCCGCGATCGTGCACAGCGGCAACAGCGCGGTCTCCGGCGCGAGTGCTGCGGCAACGGCGACCGGGCTGGTCGTTGCGGTCGCGCTTGGTCCGATGCACGTCGGCGCGCCGGTGCACCACCGCACCGAGGCCCGCCCGCTGCCGCGGACGGCGAGCTCCGCGCCACGCAAGGCGGTTGCGCTGCCGCCCGTTGTCCCGGTGGTCGCGAGCACCGCAACGAAGCCGCACTCCATTGGACGAGATCACGTTGCAGCAGCCCGGCATCCGCGACGGCATCACCACCATGCGGTCGCTCGCTCGGCGGCCACTGCTCCGCGAGCTGCGACGAAGCACGTGTCGCCAGCGCATCACCGGGTGCATGCAACTCACCACTCGTCGCAACACCACCGGTCGGTGGCTCATCACAGCGGCCTGACGGCTGCGGCGTGGCTGCGCTGGTGGCTGCACATGTTGCGGGAGCACGAGCACGGCAGGTGCAGCGGCAACTCCGGCGGTGGTCTCGGCAACGGCGGTCCGCGGTCGGGAGATCACCGGCACGAGTCGCATCACGAAGGCCGGCCGGGTGCACGCCGGGCACACGGGCTGCACGCCTGCGACTGATCGCTCAGCCCGACGCGCGATTAGCTGATGCGCGCGGCACGGCCGGTGTCGACATCGAGCAGGAAGCCGGCCATCGCGACGCCGGGCAGCAAGCCGGACGTCGCCAGCCGATCGATGTCCTCGC
>JAFAQI010000531.1 GCA_019246495.1 Frankiales bacterium
AGCCAACGCGGACGTCCCCTGCGCAGCGCGCGCCCAAGCGGTCGCGACGTAGCGGGCGCCGGGGGTCACGGAGAACGCCGGCGACTCGACCTTGCCGAGATGTCCGGCCGCGCCGGCCGCGCCGAGGGTGAGGGCGCCGGCGCCGGACCGGCCGAGCGTGCGCTGCCACCCGCTCTGCGCGCCGACCCAGCCGGCCGCCCCGGTGCTGAAGCTGCGGACGCTGAGCGGCAGGACGTCGCTCCGGGTGTGCTGGCCCGCGGCCGGGAGGTGGCCGTGCCGGTGGCCGCTGGAGCTGCCCGGGTGATCCCGGTGCCGGTCGAGCCGATAGATCGCGAGCGGGGCGATGACGCCCACCGCGATCAGGGCCCACACGAGCAGGGCCGCAGCGGGACGGACCGCCCGATGCGGCGGCGGTTGGGCGTGCGCCATCAGTCCTGGGCCACCCGGGCTGAGGCGGTGTTCCACGGGAGGGCGAGCGGTCGGATGGTGGCCGGGTTGCCGCTTGCGAACGACGCGTCGGGCACGTCGCCGACGACGACGGAGTTGGGCGCCACGATGCAGTGCGCGCCAACCGTCGAGCCGGGCGTCACCGAGACGCGGGGGCAGAGCCACGTGTTGCGGCCGATGCGGACGGGGTCGGACCGGCTGTTGTGCCAGAACCAGGTGTCGGGCGTCGTGAAGAAGTGGTTGGTGTCGGCGATCGTCACCTGCTCGGCCGCGCCCGCCATCTCCTCGAACAGGACGTGCTCGCTGCAGTGGACGGCCGTCCCCCACGACAGCGCGACGTTGGGCTCCATCTCGAGCCGGCCGCCGCCCACGTTGAGGATCACATCGCGGCGCATCCAGGCGGGGCCGGCGATGTCGATGGAGCCATCGGCGAAGCGGATCCAGACCCGGTATTCGAAGACGACGCCGGGGCCGATGCGCAGCCGGTTGCGGGACCCGCGCTGGAACGTCACGCGGACGCCGGGCCAGAAGTCCGCGTCCGGGGCGACGTCGAGGTCGAGCTCGGCCCCGGCCCAGTAGGCCGCGAGCTGGGTACGCCGGACGAACGCCTCCCGGCGCGCCCGCTGAGCGACGACGTCGATCGTCGGTCTGGCGCGACGCCGGAAGGCCCGCGCGCCGCGTTGGGCGAGCGACGACGCCGACTGGTCCGCGGTCACGTGCCGATGCTACGGACGGTCAGGGTGCCGCGGCGAGCGCCCGCACCGCAGGCATGCCGACCGGCGACGGCTCGTAGACGGCCGTCTTGAGGCGGCGGGCCACGATGTCGAACTTGCCGTTCGTCGTGCTGTTGTAGCCATAGACGGCCCACCCGCGCCCGCGGCGCTGCGCCCCGTGGATCAGGTTGCGGATGTAGCGGCCGGGATCGCTGCGGTCCGGCCAGCCGAACTCGGTGACGACGACCGGGTGGTGCTTGCCCAGGTTGTCCCACCGCTGGAGGTAGCCGGAGGGGTCATAGGGGTCGGCGCCGTTGTAGGAGCAGTTCGGCGGCGGGTCGTGCGGGCAGGTGTAGGCGTGCTCGGCGTAGACGATGTTGTAGCCGCGGACCGTCTTGTGTGCCGGTGACGCCGACCAGTAGAGGCCGCTGACGAAGACGAGGTTGCGCGCACCGGTCGAGCGCACCGCCTGATACATCGTCTGCATGCCCGCCGCGGTGTATTTGCCGGACCAGTCGATGGTGCCGCCGTGCAGCCACATCGGCGTACCGATGGCGTGCGGCTCGTTCCACAGGTCGAACGCGACGAGCGGGTTGTTCTTGTAATGACGACCGAGCTGATGCCAGAACGGGATTGCGATCGACTTGTTCGGCATGGGGTAGCTGGTCGTGGTGGCACCGCACGGCGTCACGGTGTGCAGGTCGAGCAGCGAGACGATGTGCGCGCGGGTCAGCTCTCTGACCACGGCGTCAACGCGGCTGCGGTAGTGCCGGTCATACGCACATCCGGAGCGCAGCCAGAAGTTCGGTGACAGCGGCAGCCGTACGACGTTGACACCCCACGCCGACATCGCCTGGACGTCACGGGCGGTCATGGTCCAGTCCGGCTTCGTCTCCAGCCCCGGCCGGTTGATGCCCCGCAGGATCACCCGGTGGCCGTGACCGTCGACGATCTGGTTGCGGTGCACGGAGACCCGGCGCAGTCGCGAGCGATGCGGCAGGGGTGCGCGGGTCAGCCGGGCGTCGTCGACGTAGAGCGTCGTCGTCAGCTGGGCGCGCCGCAGCACCACGCCGGCCTGGACGTAACGCGTTCCGCCGGGCGCGAACCCGGTGACGGAGGCCACGTGCGCCCACTTGCCGCTGGGGGTGGTCGACGAGCTGGTGATCAGCGCGATGGGCTGGCGGGTCACGTCGAGGAAGACGATGGTCGCGCTGACCGGAGAGTGGGCCGACTGACCGCGGACCCAGACCGACGCGGTGTAGAGCCCGGTCCGCGCGGCCACGGCCGCGGAGACCGCGCGCACCGGGGCGGTGCTGGGGGTCAGCCGCGGCTGCACGGCGAGCGACCCGTGGCCGCGGTGGGCGGTGGTGTGGTCGCTGCGGAGGGTGGCAGTGGTCGAGGACCAGCCACCGGTGCTGTGGTCGAAGGTCGCACCGTCACCGCGCAGGAGGTTGCGCGAACCGCCGCGGTGCGTGGCGGCCTTCGAGTGGGCGGCGTCATGCGTCGCGACGAGCATGGCGTCGGCCGGGACCGTCAGCGACCCCCCGGCGCCGAGGAGCACACCGAGCGCGGCGGCGAGCGCCACCAGCCGACTGCGCGCCATGACTCTCCGTTCGCCACGAGAAGGGTCGATTCCTGCCGGTCGGCCGGCTGTCCCGCTGGCCTAACGTTAGGGGGTGCCACTCGACCCTGACATCCAAACCGTCCTCTCGGCGCTGGCGGCGGCCGGCGCGCCGCCCATGAGCAGCGGTACGCCGGAAGCCGCCCGGCAGGCGTTCCGCTTCATGACCGTCGACCTGCGCCGCCCGGAGAGCGTCGTGGCGGTGAAGGAGACGGCCGACGTCACGATCCCGACCGAGCACGGCGGCATCCCCGCGCGCATCTACCGTCCCGACTCGGCGGCGGAGAGCCTGCCGACGGTCGTGTTCATCCACGGCGGCGGGTTCGTCATCGGCGACATCGAGACGCACGACAACCAGGCCCGGTCGATCTGTGCGCAGGCGGAGGCCGTCGTTGTGAGCATCGACTACCGGCTCGCCCCGGAGGCGCCGTGGCCGGCGGCCGTCGAGGACGCGCACGTCGCCGTACGGTGGGCGGCCGACTCGATCGACAGCCTCGGCGGAGACGCGGACCGGCTGGCCGTCGCCGGTGACAGTGCCGGCGGCAACCTCAGCGCAGTCGTTGCGTTGCTGTGCCGCGAGGACGGGCCGCGGCTCGCCGCGCAGTTCCTGATCTATCCGGCGACGGACCTCGGTGCCGACTCGGAGTGGCAGTCGCGCGTCGACAACGCCGAGGGTTACTTCCTCACCGCCGACGAGATGACGTGGTTCCTGCACAACTACGCGGGCGAGTCGGCAGACGCGAGCGACCCCCGGCTCTCGCCGCTGCGCGCGCCGTCGCTGGCGGGCCTTCCGCCGGCTGTGGTCGTGACCGCGGAGTTCGACCCGCTGCGGGACGAGGGCAACGCCTACGCCGATGCGCTTCGCGAGGCCGGTGTCCGCGTCGACCACAAGTGCTACGACGGCATGATCCACGGGTTCTTCGACATGGGACCGCTGTCGCCGGGCGCCCAGGCCGCCGCCGAAGACGCGATCGCGCGCTTCCGCTCGCTCCTCTGGGACTGACAGCGGTGCGCCGACTCGTCGTGAAGGTCACCTCGGGCGCCGAAGCGCCGGAGCGGTGCGCTCAGGCGTTCACGGTCGCGGCGGTCGCCGTCACCAGCGGCGCTGAAGTGTCGCTGTGGCTCACCGGCGAGGCGTCGTGGTTCGCGTTGCCCGGCCAGGCCGACAAGTTCGAGCTCGCGCACACGCCGCCGCTCGTCGCGCTGCTGGACACCGTCATCTCCGGCGGACAGGTGACGTTGTGCACGCAATGCGCAGCCCGTCGTGAGATCGGACCCGACGACATCCTCGATGGCATCCGCATCGCAGGATCGCAGACGTTCGTCGAGGAAGCACTCGCCGACGACGTGCAGGCCCTCGTCTACTGACGAGGCAAAGTCACGTTGCTGTTGTTGCTGCCGCGGACTCGCGGTCCGCTGCCTTGCGCTTGCGCCGGCGCCACCAGAGGAGCAGGAGCAGCAGGAACACGAAGACCAAGAGCCCGAGCAGGCCGATGGCGATGCCCTGGATCAGCGGCCGATTCTTCGCCAGCGACACCGACGTCGCCTTGACCGGGGCCGCCTTCGTGCCGGCGGCACTCGGGAACAGCACGGTGCCCTGCGCCGCCCGCTCGAGCAGGCCCGAAAGCAGGTCGATGCGCGCGAGCCACGGCCCGTTGGGGATCGACTTCGACAGCAGCACCGTCACCGGCTCGGTCTGGCCGGGCGCGAGCGTTGTCCCCAGCTGGGCCGGGAACGGGCCGGCGGACAGACCACCCGGCCCGCGAGTGAGCTTCAGGGTGCCGTGGAGGTCGATCGCCCGCTTGCCGGTGTTGTGCACCAGCGCCTGCACGTACGGCGTACCGTCCGCCGCACGCGCGGCGGTCAGTGTGTCGACGGCAAAGTCGGCCTTCGGGGCCGCGCCCAAGCCGACCGCGAGATAGATCCGTACGGCGGCCCGGGCCGTGATGCCGACATCGCCGCTTTGCGGTGCGTGCGACGCGACGACTCCGCCGTAGTACTCGCCCGCGGAGGTGTCGGCGGGGACCTGGACAGTCGCCTCGACGAGTCGGCTGGAGTCCGGCCCGAGCGTGAACGCCGTCGGCGAGACGCTCACCCATTGCGCGACCGGGCTGCGCCCGGGCGACTGGTCGAGCGCGAACGTGCCGTGCGCGATGGTCGCGCCGTCGCCGAACATCGTCACCGACAGCGGCGAGCTGTTGCCGTTGCAGACGAGCACCTTGCGCTGGAACGTCGTACCCGGCTTGAC
>JAFAQI010000550.1 GCA_019246495.1 Frankiales bacterium
CTGTGCCGGGTCCGGGAGGGGCGGATGCGGCGCGGCCAGCCGGTCGCGTGGTGCCGCGCCGACGGCACCGCGGAGACCGTGCGCATCACCGAGCTGTACGTGACCGAGGCGCTCGAGCGGGTGCCGATCGAGCGGGCCGGTCCCGGAGACATCGTCGCGATCGCCGGCATCCCCGAGATCACCATCGGCGAGACGATCGCCGACCCGGACGACCCGCGCCCGCTGCCGGTCATCACTGTCGACGAACCGAGCCTGTCGATGACGATCGGCATCAACACCTCGCCGCTCGCCGGAGAGAGTGGCACGAAGCTGACCGCCCGGCTGGTGAAGGCACGGCTCGATGCCGAGCTCGTCGGCAACGTGTCGATCCGCCTGCTGCCGACCGAGCGTCCCGACACCTGGGAGGTGCAGGGTCGCGGCGAGCTCCAGCTCGCGATCCTCGTCGAGATCATGCGCCGCGAAGGGTTCGAGCTCACTGTCGGCAAGCCGCAGGTCGTCACCCGCGTCATCGACGGCAAGGTGCACGAGCCGATGGAACGCCTGACGGTCGACATCCCCGAGGACTATCTCGGCGTCGTGACGCAGCTGATGGCACTGCGCAAGGGACGCATGGAGCAGATGGTCAACCACGGCACCGGCTGGGTCCGGATGGAGTACGCCGTCCCCGCGCGCGGCCTGATCGGTTTCCGCACCGAGTTCCTGACCGAGACCCGCGGGACCGGTCTGCTGCATCACGTGTTCGACCGGTACGAACCGTGGCATGGCGAGCTGCGCACCCGGCCGACCGGCTCGCTCGTCGCCGACCGGCGCGGTGCGACGACGTCGTTCGCACTGTTCAACCTGCAGGAGCGCGGCACGATGTTCATCGGACCGGGCACCGAGGTCTATGAAGGCATGATCGTCGGAGAGAACTCGCGATCGGACGACATGGACGTCAACCCGACAAAGGAGAAGAAGCTCACCAACATGCGTTCGTCGACGGGCGACGAGCTGGTCCGCCTGATCCCGCATCGGCAGCTGTCGCTCGAGCAGGCGCTGGAGTTCTGCCGGGAGGACGAGTGCGTCGAGGTCACCCCGGCGACCGTCCGCATCCGCAAGGTCGTCCTCGACGCCCAGCAGCGGCATCGCCTCGCCCACCGCATGAGCCGAACGGACCAATGAGGCCTGGCTGTAAGGCCGAGCAAGACCTGACGCCGTCGCGTCGACATCCCTGGAATGAACCGGGGTTTGACGCCTGACGAAGATGCCGAGCTCCGCCGCCTGCACTTCTTCCGGCGCTTTGGCGTCGTCGCGACCCGATTCGCGCAGCGCTACACCGACCTCCGCGGCCGGGACCGGCGGTCGTTCATCCGTGACCCGGACGAGCGGTCGGCGCAGGACTTCTTCGCTCAGAAAGTCCGCTGACCCGACCGAGCCTCGCCCGACCGCACGGTGAGTCGCTGGGTGCGATGATCCGCGCGTGTCTCCGGTCGCCGCGCGCAGTCTTGACGAGCTGCTCGCCGGCGCGACCGACCGCGCTCCGCTGAAGACCGCGGACTCCAAGTCGGCGGCCACGTTCGAGACGCTGCGCATCGGCGGCGAGCCTTTCGTCCTCAAGGTTGTCGACGGCAGTAGCGACTGGCTCGCGATCGCCAGTCATGACAGCAACGCCCGAGCCGTCTGCCTCTGGGAGGACGGCGTGTACGACGACCTCCCGCCGTCCATCGATTCGGCGGTCGTCGGCGCCGCGCGGCTCGGCGGATCGCAACCCTGGCCGGCCGCCTTGCTGATGCGCGACGTCACTCCGTCGCTCGTCGGCGAGGACCAGCCGGTCGATCTCGCGACGCACGCCGCGTTCATCGACGCGATGGCAGATCTGTCCGCCCACTTCGCCGGACGGTTGCCGGCGACGTCGTACATGCCCTTCGTCGACAACTACCGATTTCTCAGTCCGGCCGAGGCCGACCGGCAGCTTGCCCAGGGAACAGCGGGTGGCCCGCAGCCGCACATTGCCGACGGCTGGCGGGCCTTGGCCGTGCAGCTGCCCGAACTCGCGAAGGCCCTCACGCCGTTGCTGGCGGCGCCCGAGCCGCTCGCCGACACGCTGCTCCGCATGCCGACGACCTTTCAGCACGGGGACTGGAAGATGGGCAACCTCGGCCGGTCGGCGGACGGGCGCGTCGTCCTCCTCGACTGGGACCGCCCGCAAGTTGGCCCATGGACGGCCGACCTGGCGTGGTACCTCGCGGTGAACAGCGACCGGCTGCCCGAGAGCAAGGACGACACGATCGCCCGCTACCGCGCCGCGCTGGACCGCCGTCGCGTCGAGACCGAGGACTGGTGGGACAAGCAGTTGCCGCTCACCCTGCTGGGGGCGTTCCTCATGCTCGGCTGGGCGAAGGCTGAACAGGACGCCGAGCTCGCGTGGTGGGAGCCGCAGGTCCGCACCGGCCTCACTCTGCTGGAGTCCTGACAACTCCGTCGGGCCCGTGTCGGTCGCGTCAGGCCAACGTGAACGAGGACGGCAGCACTGGTGTGTTCAGGATGGCGGCCAGAACGTGTGCCGGCGGGCTCCCCCGCTGCACGCCGAACTGAAGCATCCGGCCGGGTGCCGGCGCGATCACGCGCGGCTGCGCCAGGACGACCCCGTCGAGAGTCAGGGCGACCTCGTCGCATCCAGTCGGTGGCGCGCAGTTCGGCGGGCTTGGTCGCAGTAGCGCACTGGTGGTGATCGCGCGCGCTTTGGCAGTGGCCGCGTGGGTCACCGTGAGCAAGACGCCGTCAAGGCCAACGTTGTTGTCCGTGAACGCGACCGCGCGGGCAAAGTCGCGCCGGACGAGGCTGCGCGACCCCAGCAAGAAGTGCTGGCTGTCGGCGGGGTCGCAGGCTCCGACGTAGTCATGTGCAGGTGTGGCAGAGGGCAGACCAGGCCGACAGTCTTGGTGGGGCCAAGCGCGCATCGCCGTCGCCAGTGTCGCGAAGGTTGTCGCCCGCGGTGCGAACGTGTGATCTGGCGGGACCTCGTCCTGCACCTGAAGGATCCGGCGAACCTGGGCGTCGCCGACCTGGACCACCTGGGCGAGCGTGTGCCGGGAGAGCGCAGCGGCGTGCGTTACGGCGAGATGGTCGCCGACGACTCTGACCTTGGCCGAGATGTGGAGCAGCGTCAGCCGCTGGCTGATGATCTGTGCCGACTGCTGCAATTCGGCA
>JAFAQI010000003.1 GCA_019246495.1 Frankiales bacterium
CGTGTAGCGCCGGCTCAGTTCGTTGTTATCGAGGGCGCGCCTCCGGTCACGAAGAGCGCAGGGGTCGCAATCACGGCGGGCCCGGCCGGCAGCGGCGACTACATGCCAACGGTCGCGGTTTCACCGCACAGCACGCAGGTGCCGTCCGAGCGCGCGCAGTCGGGGCATAGCCGGAAGGTGTAGTGGGTGTCCACACCACACCGCGGGCAAGGCTGGGCCAGTGGCCGGAGCCGCAAGAGTCCGCTGCCGTGCTCACGGCAGAGTGGCGGCTGACGATCGAACACGTTGACAGTCTGTTCGTGTCTCGGGCTCAGCGCCAGGCGTAGACGAAGAGCGCAGTCAGCAGAGCGAGAAGGCCGGCACCTAGTCCGATGACGGCCGCGACATGCAGGAGGCCTGCAGCCGCATGGCGTTCCGCGAGCACATCGCGGAAGTTGAGCAGCGAGTTACGGGTAGCAGCACGCCACGTGAGATCACTCGCGTGGGCGTGCGCCGCAGACTCCTGTGGCGCGCGCTCGGCAACTGGCGGGATGTTGAGGTGCTCTTGCCTGTGCGGATCTTGGAACCCCGGCAGGCTCGTGGGAAGGAACAGGCTGCCCTGCGGCGGTAGCTCGAAGGGATGCTTCGGCTTCTCCGTTCCCAAGCCGCGGTGCTTCGCCGTGACCATCAGCCACAGTGGCAGTCCGACGATGAAGCCCACGACAGCGACGAACAGCAGCACCCCCACAGCCGCACCGTACTGCCCCCCGCAGCAGATTCGGGTGCTGACAGATCAACGTCAGAGACTCAGGCCTGCTTGACGAACCTGATCTCCGTGTCCGCGCTGTTGTCGATCGAGTGGACGTAGCTCATGACGGCCTTGCCGGCGTTGTCGATGGCCACCTGCTGGAAGTCGCCGAGCTCGCGGTTGGCGCTGCAGTTGATGCCGCCGGTGCAGACGGGACCGGTCTTCACGGGCGTTGAGTCGGCGGCCTGCAGCGCACTGAATGTCGCGCCGCCATCGGTGGACTCCAGATAGCTCTCGAACCACTGGGCGCCGGCCGGTGCCGTGTCCGGAGTCGCGTTGGCGTCCGTGTGGTAGAGCGAGACCGCGATCTTGCCGCCGCGATAGGCGACCCACGGGTAGAGGCTCGTCCCGGCCGTCACGATCTGCTTCGCTGCCGCCCACGTGGCGCCGAAGTCGTTCGACGTCGTGAACCAGACAGTCGACGAGTTGCCCTGCACCGCCTGCCAGACGACGGCGAGCTTCCCGTTGCCGCCGTCGGCGACCACGGGAAACGCCCCGTTGGTCGTGGCGCCGGATGCCGGACCCGGACGGGTGTTGGTGAAGGTGAGCCCGCCATTGGTCGAGCGGTAGAAACCGACGCCGCCGTCAGACGTGGCATAGACGCCGCCGACCTTGTCCCCCAGCAGGCCGCCGTCCTCGCTCACGATGTTGCCGGGCGGGCAGACACAACCGGTCTGGTCGAGCGCCGTAGCAGCCACGACCTGCTGCGGATAGGTCAGTCCTGAGTCGACCGACCGGGCGACCCACAGACCCGTGGGGATCTGGTGCACGACGTGGTAGACCCGACCGCCACTGACCGCGGTGACCCACTGCCGGTCCTGGACGGGCGGGCCCTGCACCGGCTGCGCGGTCCAAGTCTCGCCCTTGTCCTTGCTCGTCGCAACCGTCGAGTCGCCCAGCCAGAGGTCGGTCTCGGAAAGCCTTCCGTCGGGTGCGATCGCGATGTCGGAGTCACCGCCACCGGGCTGGTTCGCCTTCAGGCTTGACGGCAGCGCCTTCCACGACGATCCGCCGTCGTCGCTGCGGAAGACGAGCGAGGGCGAGCCGGGGATGTTGGAGAGCACACCGACGGGGGCGTTGACATAGAGCGTGCCGTCGGGAGCCACGTCGACGCCCGGCTCACTCGCATTGGAGCCGGATACGACGACCGGCGTGCCGAAGGTGGCGGCGTAGCTGGTCCCCGCAGGAAGCAGGGCCACGGCGGCCAGCGCTGCGGTGGCGGTGGAGGCGGAAGCGAGGGCGACACGGCGGCGCGAGCGAGGCATGAGCGGGTCCTCCGGGCTGGGACGAGGCAGGAACACCTAGACAACGGACATACCCGGCATTCCTCGCGGCCAACATGGGCGCCGTCGGCCTCGCTCTGGATTCCGGAGGCCCGGTTAGCGTCGAGCGGTGCCCGAGGGTGACACCGTCTGGCTGGCCGCGAAGCGGATGCACGACGCGCTCGCCGGTCGGCTGCTGACCGCAACGGATTTCCGCGTGCCCGCACTCGCGACGACCGACCTCTCCGGGCGGACCGTCAACGAGGTGGCCGCCCGAGGCAAGCATCTCCTCACCCGCATCGACGGCGGGCTCACGCTGCACACGCACTTCCGCATGGACGGAACCTGGCATCTCTACAAGACCGGCACTCGCTGGACCGGCGGGCCGGACTGGCAGGTGCGCGTCGTCCTCACCACCGACGCATGGGTCGCGGTCGGCTACCGGCTCCCCGTGGTGGAGTTACTCGAGACAAGCCGCGAGAACGATGCCGTCGGGCATCTCGGCCCCGACATCCTCGGCGAGGACTGGGACGAGGACGAAGCCCTACGCCGACTCCGGGCAATGCCAGATCGCCAGATCGGCCCGGCACTGCTCGACCAGCGCAACCTCGCCGGCATCGGCAACCTCTACAAGACCGAGGCGCTCTATATCTCCGGCGTCACACCGTGGACAACCGTGGCCGACGTCGCGGACCTCGCCGGCGTCGTACGCCGAGCCGTCCGGCTCATGCGAGCCAACCGTGACCACTGGCAGCAGACGACCACCGGCAGCATGCGTCCCGGCGAGGACCACTGGGTGTTCGAGCGCGCCGGGCGGCCGTGCCGGCGATGCGGCGCGACGGTCGCATCGGCAATGCAGGCGGAACCCGGCCGCGAGATCTACGAGCGGCTGTCCTACTGGTGCCCGCGATGCCAGACCGGACCGGCGCCGGATCCCGAGCCGCGCCGTCGCCGGGTCAGAGGGTGAGCTGAATCGAGCCGTCGTCGAAGTCCGGCGCTGCGCCGGGCTCTTCGGCCACCGTGACTCGCGGCCCGATCGCGTCGGCAAGCATCGCGGCCTGCCGTTCGACCTCGCGGCCCGGCGTACCGACGAACGACACCAGCCACCGAAGCACGACATCGACTGCGGCCGGCGAGGTGTCGCGACCCGCGGCATCGAGCACCGAGGCGACCGACGAGCGCACGTGCTGCCACGGCAGCGAGTCGTCGATGACGGTCAGCGCCGCGAGACCCGCCGGGTCGTCGGCTGCGACGCGACGGAGCGCCGGGTGGCCGGAGAGCCGCTCCGCCGCCGTTGCGAGCGCCTCGCCGAGGTCGTCGTCGGCGACGGTCGCGCACTCAGCAGCTAACGCCTCTACGCCGGCCTGCACGGCCGCCGCGTAGACCGCGTCCTTCGCGCGGAAGTGGTTGTAGAGCGTGCCCTTCGCGACTCCGGCGAGCGCGGCGATGTCGGCCATCGTCGCGCGGCGGGCGCCGTGCTTTTCGACCGCACGGGCAGCGCCGTCGAGCACCGCGGACCGGGTGCGGGCCATCGCGTTGCCGGCGCGGCTGCGCACCCCGGCTTCGCGGCGGGGCGCCGCGGAGGCGTCGACGGCGGGCAGCACGTCAGGCGGCGGCGACGGGCGAGTCGGACGTGAAGCCGAGCGACAGCAGCGCGACCGGAGCCACCGGCTCGGGCCGCGCGGGAGCCGACGGCCGGCGGGGCGCGACGTAGGGCGCGAGGCCGGCGACCGCAGGAGCCGGTCGCGCCGGCTGCGGGCGACCAGGTGCGACACCGCCGGCGAACCCGGCCCGCACGAGAGCGGAGCGGCGTTCGATCAGCAGCAGCTCGTCGCTCACCTCGCGCAGCAGCTCACCGAGCGAGACGCCCAGCGCCGTACAGATCGAAGAGAGCAGCTCGCTCGACGGCTCCTTGCGACCGCGCTCGACCTCGGAGAGGTAGCCGAGCGAGACCTGCGCCGAGGCCCTG
>JAFAQI010000302.1 GCA_019246495.1 Frankiales bacterium
AGACCCTCTTCGACGATGGTCGCCTTGTGGGCGTAGACGACCGCGGTGTGCTCGACGGCGTCGCGCACGGTCCAGCCCGGACAGGTCGGCACATTCGCATTGAGATCGGTCGCGGCGTCGCGCAGTGCGGCCCCGTCGCTCGCCAGCTGCGCGAGCATTTCCGCGGAGTGCATGCGGCCAGCCAACCACGCGGAACGTGCGCAAACACCTATGTTTTCTTCCATGCGATCCCGGGGGACCCTCACCGCTTCTTCCGGCGCCGCGCTTTGCGTCGCGGCGCTGACGCTTGCCGCATGTTCGTCCGGTGGGTCGAACGGCGCGTCGACGACGCCGACGACGTCGGTGCCGACCAGCGCGGCACCGACGGCGACAACAACCGCGTCGTCGGCACCACCGAGTGCGTCGCCGACGCCGAGCGCCGCGGGTGGCGGGCGGCTCGCATTCGCGAACGCCTCAGGCATGCACATCCAGCGGGTCGACGCAGCCGGCAGTCTCGTCGGGCCGTCGGTGCGGGTCGGACCGGCGAGCCCGTCGACGCTGCCGTTGTGGTCACCGCTCGGCCGCTACCTCGTGTGGCGGTTCCGCCCAGCCTTCGCCGCGCGCGGAGTCGAGCCCAAGATCGAGCTCTACGACACGACGACGAAGACGCTGCACTCGCTTCCCGACCTCAACAACGCCGACGTCGGCAGCACAGGTGTCGGCGTACAGATCGTGAGGCAGGGCAACACGACCGTCACCGACAAGCTGTACGACGCCAACCACCACCCGACGTCGAGCGGGTCGGCGACGTTCTCGCACCTCATGTCGGTGGCGGCCGCCGGACACACACAGGCGATCGTCGAGACCGGCACGTTCTCCGGCGACGGCAAGCCGGCGACGTTCTGGCAGCTCCCGGCGAGCGGTCCACCGTTGAAGGTCGGTGTCGTCGCGCCGCTGCACTTCCTCGGCCAGGACCAGGCGCCCGCGGTCAACTGGGTCGCGTCGACCAACGACGGCACGACGACCGCCATCGTCACGGGGCTCGGCCAGGACGGCGGATGTGCGAACGGCCAGGACGTGCATCTGATCGACCTCGTGCACCACACCGACACGGTCATCGCGCTGCCACTCTCCCGCGGCGACCTCCTCGCGCCGACGTTCTCCCCCGGCGGCAACGTGCTCGGTGGCATCTCCGCCGACTGCGGCTACGAAGGCAACGACAAGAGCAACGCGTTCGTCGAGCTGCACGGGTCGACTTGGAAGACAGTTGTCGTCGGCGCGACGGTGGCGAGCCGCGGGCCGGGTGGGCTGCTCGCGGTGCAGCTCGGCACGTTCCACGCCAAGGAGTACGAGCCCGTCCCGTCGCAGGACCACCCGCTCGAGATCCGCAACGCGGCCGGCGTCAAGGTGTCGACGCTGCCGTCGTGCTGGTCGGTCGCTTGGACGCAGGCCGCGGTGCCGCCGGCCTGACCTCGCGTCAGCCAGCGAGGATTTCCTCGTCGGCAGCGATCGGCCGGACGTGGACGTGCGGGCGGCGGCGGAGCAGGTGCGGTTCGACCGAGAGCCGCTCCTTGCGCGCGAGGTAGGCCGCGGCGATGACGGCGGCAAGCGCTGACGCCAGACCACCGGTGATGAGCGACCAGCGCGGTCCGGCGGCCTGCGCCAGCCAGCCGATGAAGGGGCTGCCGATCGGGGTACCGCCGAGGAAGACGATGAGGTAGACCGCCATCACGCGGCCGCGCATCGCCGGTGCTGCCGACAGCTGGACGGTTGTGTTGGCCGCGGTCGAGAACGTGAGTGTCGCGAACCCGAACGGAATGAGCAGCGCGAAGAACGTCCAGTAGGTCGGCATGAGACCCGCCATCACTTCGATGACGCCGTACGCCGCCGCAGCGATGAACACGAGGCGTCGCCGGGCCGCCCGCCCGCGGCGGGCCGAGGCAAGCGCGCCGAGCAGCGACCCGAACGCGTAGACCGCGGAGATGATGCCGTAGGAACCCGCGCCGTGATGGAAGGTGTTGCGGACGAGCAACGCCGACGTGAGCTGGAAGTTGAAGCCGAGAGTGCCGACCACAGCCACCAGGCCGGTGATGG
>JAFAQI010000358.1 GCA_019246495.1 Frankiales bacterium
GGCCGCGGTCGGTGCCCACGCGGCACAGGTGGCCGGCGAGGTGCACGTGCTGGCGAAGCCGCCGGTCCGCAAGCTGGCCCGCGACCTCGGTGTCGACCTGCGATCGCTGACCGGGACCGGGCCGCACGGCGCGATCACCCGGCAGGACGTCGAGGGCGCCGCCGGCGCTCCCGCTCCGGCGACCACTGGCTCGGCCGTCGTCGCCGAGTTCGACCCGGCGACCCGCGAGCAGCGGATCCCCATCAAGGGTGTTCGCAAGGTGACCGCGGCCGCCATGGTCGGATCGGCGTTCACCGCACCGCACGTCACGATCTTCACGACCGTCGACGTGACGCCGATGATGCAGCTGGTCGACCGGTTGCGCGCGATGCCCGAGTTCTCCGACGTGCGCGTGACGCCGCTGCTCATCGTCGCGAAGGCGCTGCTCGCCGCCGTGAAGCGGCACCCGATGGTCAACTCGACGTGGGATGACGACGCCCAGGAGATCGTGGTCAAGGAGTACGTAAATCTGGGCATCGCGGCTGCCACGCCGCGCGGTCTCATCGTGCCGAACATCAAGAACGCCGACGCACTGTCGCTGCCTCAGCTCGCCGGCGAGCTGACGCAGCTGGTGGCCACCGCTCGCGAGGGCCGGACCACCCCGGCCGACATGCAGCGCGGCACCATCACGATCACCAACGTCGGCGTGTTCGGCGTCGACAACGGCACGCCGATCCTCAACCCGGGTGAGAGCGCGATCCTGTGCTTCGGCGCGGTGCGTGACCAGCCCTGGGTTCACGAGGGGCAGCTCGCGGTCCGGAAGGTCACCCAGCTGTCGCTGTCGTTCGATCACCGCATCGTCGACGGTCAGCTCGGGTCGCAGTTCCTCGCGGACGTCGCGGCGCTGCTCGCCGATCCGGCGCTGTTCCTCGCCTGGAGCTGAGGCCGGCGGCCGGACCGGCGTTGCTCAGCGCAGGTCGGAGCGCGGCCGCGGGGACAGGATCATCGGCGGCTGCGGCGGCTGGGTGAAGTCGAAGTCGTTCACGAGGTCGCCCAGAGCCGGTGATGACTCCCGCACGTCGGTGCGCGGGTCCCATCGGCCGTCGGTCAGCGGGTCGAGCCGCGCACTCGTGAGGAAGTCGTCCTCGATGAACTTCGCGAACGCGTCGAAGCTCAACGTCTGGTGGTCGATGTAGCCACGTCGCGCATAGGGGCTGATCACGATGCCGGGCACGCGCAGCCCGTAGCCGTTGCCGTCGACCTTCGGCGGCCGGACGTGGTCATAGAAGCCACCCCAGTCGTCCCACGTGACGAACATCGCGGACGTCGACCAGTCGGGTCCGCGCATGACGGCGTTGACCAGTTGGGTGACCCACGCCTGCCCGTCCGACACGCGCGCCGGCGGATGCTCGCTGTCGTGCTGGTTGGGAACGATCCACGACACGTTCGGCAGCGTGCCGTCCTGCGCCGCGGTCAAGAACTTGTCGGCCGGGACGATGTTGTTGAGCTCGTTGTCGAGATGGACGGTCGTGAACGCCGGCAGTGGGTTCCAGATGCTCGGCCGGTTGGCGTTCTGCGAGGTCGGCGTACACGCCATGGCGCCGGTTCCGCAGTCGGGTTCCGCGCCACCTTCGACGTAGTAGCGCCAACTGACGCCCACGGAGTGCATCAGATAGGTGAGGTCGGTCCAGTCGAAATGGGTGTTGGGCCAGGTGCCCCGCCGCTGGCCCCAGTGCGGCTGGTTCGGTGAGTTGACGCAGCTCGACGGGTTGGCCAGCTGTTCACAGATCGCCGACCACTCGCTCACCAGGAAAAGGTGCGCGGGCAGACTCCACGAGCGCACTGGCTCGAACATGTGGTCCTGCAGCACGTAGTGCCGCGCGTAGGCCCAGTAGTTCGGGATGTCACGGCCGTCGTGGTAGCCGACGACGTCAGGACGAGTCGCCGGCGCACAGTAGGGGTTGTCGACCTCGGCGCAGTGGTGCTTGGCGTTCTCGGCGGTCTTGATGAAGCCGTCCATCCGGCCGTGCGCGACGTCTTTGTTGAACGACGACATGTGGTGCGGTCCACCGCCGTTGCGGTCCTGCCGGTCGTGATAGGGCGGCTGGCAGATCTTCCGTTGCGGGTCGGGGACGCACACCCGGAAGTGGCCATGCCGGCGCGGGATGCCGTCGGCTCCGGGGTAGGTCCCGAAGTAGGAGTCGAACGAGCGGTTCTCCTGCATGATCACGATCACGTGCTGGATCGTGTGGATGTCCGCGATGGGACTAGCCGCGTGGGTTCGGGGGGCCAGCGCCAGGGCGCCGAGCAGTGCGGAACCGGCCGCGAGTCCGGCGGTGAGCCGCCTCACCGCCGGGTCCTGGGTCGCATGGTTGTTCATTTTCGACGATGCCGGACCGCTTCCCTGCCCCGGCCCCGGTACGACGAGCGGCCGGCCCGCTGCTGCGGGCCGGCCGTATGCCGGAAGGGTTGGCGCGTCAGTAGGTGACGGGCCGGTCGTCGACGACGCGGTCCTCGACCACCGTGCCGGCCGCGCGACGGCGCGGTGCGAACACGAGAAGCGTGACGATGAGGCCGAGCGCGCCGGCAATCATCAGGATCACGCCGATGGTCTGGATGCTCACGCCGCTGAGCGTTGCGTGGACCGCGAAGGTCAGGATGGCGCCGATCGCGATGAGGAAGATGCTCGCGCCGATACCCATGGTGTTCTCACTCCTGTCGTGTCGAGCCGGAACCGAGCCGGACTCTTGGTCGACAGGGAGATACCCGCCGTAGTCACGATCACACCCGACCAACCGGGTGACGCGACTCTCAGAAGGCTGATTCGGGCAGGTCCATCAGCTCGAGGTTTGCGCCTTCGACGACGACGCGCTCCGCGCCCAGCAACGGCAGCCGGCTCTGCGCGAAGAACTTCGCGGCCGCCACCTTGCCTTCGTAGAACGACGTGTCGCGCGCGTCAGCGCCCTCGGTCAGCTTGAGCAGCGCTACGTCGGCCTGCCGGAGCAGCAGCCACCCGACGACGAGGTCGCCCAAGGCAAGAAGCAGCCGTGTCGTGTTGAGACCGACCTTGTAGATGTTGCGTACGTCCTCGGCCGCGTCCGTGAGGTAGCCGACGAGCGC
>JAFAQI010000409.1 GCA_019246495.1 Frankiales bacterium
TCGGCCAGGAGGAGCGAGCGGTGACGGATTTCCTCAAGGGCAAGGTTGTCGCGGTCACCGGTGCCGGTCGCGGCATCGGGCGCGCAGTGGCTCTTGCGTGCGCCGCCGAAGGTGCCTCCGTCGTCGTGAACGACCACGGCGTGAGCATCGACGGAAGCGAGCCGTCCAGCGAGGTCGCCGACTCCGTCGTCGCCGAGATCGAGTCGGCCGGTGGCAGTGCCGTTGCGGTCGCCGACGACATCTCGACGATGGGCGCCGGGGAGCGCATCGTGGCGGCGGCGGTCGACTCCTTCGGTCGCATCGACGGTGCGGTCTGTGTGGCCGGCATCCTGCGCGAGCGCATGTTGTTCAACATGTCCGAGGAGGAGTGGGACGCGGTCATCGCCACCCACCTCAAGGGGACGTTCACCGTCTTTCGCGCCGCGTCCGCGGTGATGCGCAAGCAGGAAGGCGGCGGCTCACTCGTCGCGTTCACCTCCGGCGTCGGCATGTGGGGCAGCGTGTCGCAGGCGAACTACGCCGCAGCGAAAGGCGGGATCGTCGCACTGATGCGAAGCGCCGCTGTCGGCCTGCAGAAGTACGGCGTCACCGCCAACGCGATCGCACCGGTGGCCAACACCCGGATGGCGGCCAACGTGCCCGGCGGCACGGCGGAGACCGGCGAGCCGGAGGACGTCGCGCCGATGGTCGTCTACCTGCTGTCCGATGCCGCTCGCGACACCACGGGCCAGACCTACACCGTCGTGGGCGGCAAGGTCGCGTTGTGGAGCCAGCCGCGGGAGATCCGCGAGATGGTGAAGGACGGCCGCTGGACGCCGGAGGAGATCGCGGCGCAACTGCCGGACGCGGTCGGCATCGACCGCATGCCGATGTTCGAGTACATCGAGATGATGCAGGCGCGAGCGGCCGAGACACCGTCCCCGTCGTGACTGCGCCGCCGCCCTATCCGGCCGGGCACCACCTGCTCGCCGGCAAGACCGTGCTCGTCACGGCGGCGGCCGGCACCGGCATCGGATTCGCGACCGCGAAGCGATGTGCCGAGGAAGGCGCGACTGTCGCGATCAGCGACCGGCACGAACGCCGGCTCGGTGAGTCCGCCGAACGTCTCGCCGAGGTGATGGGTCGCGAACCGGTCGCGGTCGTCTGCGACGTCACCGTCGAGGACGACGTGCGTCGCATGTTCGACGCCGTCGGCCCCTTCGACGTCCTCGTGAACAACGCCGGTCTTGGCGGCACGGCCGACCTGGTCGACATGACCGACGAGCAGTGGGGTCGCGTTGTCGACGTGACGCTCACCGGCACGATGCGGTGCACCCGCGAGGCACTGCGCCGCCTGCGCCTCCAGGCCAAGGGTGGGGCGATCGTCAACAACGCGTCGGTGATCGGCTGGCGGGCGCAGGCGGGGCAGTCGCACTACGCCGCGGCGAAGGCCGGCGTGATGGCACTCACCAGGACGGCGGCGGTCGAGGCAGCGGCGTTCGGCGTACGGGTCAATGCTGTCGCGCCGTCGCTGGCGATGCACGAGAACCTTGCCAAGGTGACGACCGACGAGCTGCTCGCCGAGCTCACATCACGCGAGGCGTTCGGTCGCGCGGCGGAGCCGTGGGAGGTCGCCAACGTCATCGTCTTCCTGGCGAGCGACTACGCGTCCTACCTGACCGGCGAGGTGCTGTCGGTCAGCTCGCAGCATCCCTGAGCCGCCGCGAGCACCCCTCGCGCGGCGATCGGTCGCGTCGTCCGGGAGTCACCTGCACGCATTGCGGGTATCGCAGCCACATGTTCAAGATCCCGACGTTTCTGTTCATCATCTGGTTCGCGATCGGGGCGCTTGCCGCCTGGCAGCGGGACTACTTCAAGAGTGACAACGTGACGTGCGCCAAGGGCACCACCATCGCGGCGACAATCGCCGCCGGGCCGCTCAACTACTTCGGCGTCAATCCGAAGGTGAAGTGCCCGAACATCCAACCGAGCAAGTAGCCCGCCGTCAGCAGTGCGTACGACGCTGCGCGCCGTAACTGGCGTGGTAGGCGCCTGCCGTGCTGCCGACGAAGTCGATCGTGTTGAAGCGAAGGCTGCCGCCGCGCTTCGACCAGACACCGACGTAACGCATCGACCGGTCCAGGATGTTGGCGCGGTGCTCCGGGCTGTTCATGTAGGCGCGGAACAACGCATCGGCGCTCTGCGAGTGAAAGACGTAGCCGACGTTCTCGGCGTAGGTCGTCCAGGAGGCCGAGCCATGGCTGTCGAGCGCGTTGCCGAGCCGGAGGTTGTGCCCGAGGTTGCGGGTCTGCGCGAGACGGCAGGACCAGCTGCGTGCGACGTCGGTCGTGCCGGGTGCCGGCAGCAGCGGGCGCTCGCCGTGGATTCGCCGGGCGCGGTTGATGAGGAACAGCAGGCGCTGGTCGAAGCGGTGCATGGTGACGTGCGGCACCCGGCCGCTGGCCAAGGCAGGTGTGGCCATGACCGTCGTCGCGCCGATCGCGGCCGTCCCCGCCAGGGCGACCGTGGCGACGGTCCCTGCGGTGCGGCTCGCGAGTCTGCTCGCCCAGTTCATCGCTGTCCTCCTGCGGTCGCGCACTCGGGGGATGCGCTACTAGTCACATCGGACTAGTGCCGGTTGCTCTTGAGACCGAAAGCGGACCTGACGGGGCGTCAGATACGCTGCGCAGGTGTCAGCAGACGAGGCATTTCGCCTGTTCATCGGCGGTGACTGGGTCGACCCGGCCAAGGGCGGCTACGCGGTCGTCAACCCCGCCACCGAGGCCGTCGTCGCGGAGGCGCCCGAGGCCGGCGTCGACCAGATCAGCGACGCCGTGGCCGCGGCGCGAGCGGCGTTTCCGGCGTGGTCACAGCGGCCGGCCAGCGAGCGCGCGGAGCTGCTGACCGCGCTGGCCAATACGTTCGAACGACGCATTCCGGACCTCGTCCCACTGGTGCAGGCCGAGACCGGCGCGACGATGCGGGTGGCCCGGACCTTGC
>JAFAQI010000060.1 GCA_019246495.1 Frankiales bacterium
GCAAGGGGACGAGCCGGGCAGATCGGTGCATCACCCGACTCTATGTGCGCCGGACTTCCGCGACGTCATCAAGACGGGCCATCGTCCTGCCGACGACTGACGCCGACAGGAGGCTCGTTGTCCGTCAGCTCGCGTCTTCACCTGCCCGTCCAGCGAGACGGCCGGGCGGAGCTGCATGCGCTTGCCAACGAGATCTCTGGCGTGGTGATCAGCCGGCAGCGCCGGCGCGGCGGCCGCCACGCACAGCGTGTGCCGCTGCGATCGACGGACAGTCTCGAGTCGCGGCTCGACGAGCTCGCGGCTGCCGCTGCGGCCGCTGCGGCCGGCGAGCGCCGGCGTCGGCGAGTGACACCCATCGCTCTCACCGTCGCGGCGTTCAGCGTGGGCACCCTGGTGCTCTCCGTGCGCCACGCGAGCACGCCACCGCCGGCTCCTGCTCACCACCCGGTCGTGCATCAGATCGCTGCCCCGGCCGGAACTGCCGCCGCCTGGGGTCAGGCGGCACATGAACGACTCGCGCAGGGCGGCCGACCGGTCACGGTCTTCGGCTGTGAGGGCGCGTACGTCGACGATGCGCAACGATTTGTCGGGGCATTGCCCACGCCGGGACCGGGCACTGCGACCTTCCAAGAATACGTCGCCGCTTGCGTGTCGGACATGTCCGGACACTGACCCGCGCGCAAATGGGTTAGTCACTAATGACTAACCGAAGATGGCCCATGGTCTAGATCAACATCGCCTGCTGCCACTCCGATTGACTACTCGTCCCCGGCCCACGGGACTAGCAGCGAAGGGGCATCGGCGGAGTGCGATCCCGGCGGTTCAGCAGCGCTGACGGCATGAGCATGGTCGAGGTCATGGTGGCCATGGGCATCGTCGCGATCTCGTTGCTCGCGATGCTCGACGAGCTGGTGACCTATCTGCACCAGCAGTCCACCCAGCGGGCGCACGCGACCGCACTGCGGATCGCCACCGCCACGATCGAGGACGCGCGCCGCCTGCCGTCCGCATCGATTCTCACGGGCGTCCTTCCGACCGCCACGACGATCCGCAACGGCGTCACCTACACCACCAACGCCACAGTGCAGATGTGCTCCGCGACGACGCAGACCAGCTGCGTCACGCCGGGCACGGGCGCCTCGGTTGCGCGAGTCGACGTGACGGTCGCCTGGAGCGACAGCAAGGGCTCGCATCACCTGGCGCTGAGCAGCTCCGACGTCGACACCTCGCAGAGCTCGGTGTCCGGGTCGACGACCGGCCTGACCGACGGAACCACCGGCACGACCGGCACGAGTGTGAGCGTCACCTCGCTCAGTGTCTCGCCGACGAGCATCTCGGTCGACGGAAGCGGCAACCCGACGAGCAACGTGACGGTCACCCTTCAGGCGGTCGGGCTGTCGCCGTCGACGACCATCCCGGTGACCTGGACGGACGACAACGGCAGCCACCAGGCCACTCTCACCAACACCGGTGCGACGACGTGGGCGGCGACGATTGCGAAGTCGTCGATCACTCGGGCAGTCACGAGTGGCTCGCAGACCGTCGTGTTCGCAGCGACCGTGCCCGGCGTACGCACGTTTCCGACCACCACGTTGACGGTCGTGGCGCAGCCGGCGTTCAACGGATCCTGCACGGTCACCGCTAGCCCCATCGTCTTGACGCCACTCACCCGCAAGACGTCGCTGCCCGAGATCGTCTCCTGCCAGACGACGGGCCTCGCGTCGACCGACTCCGTCAAAGCCGTCTACTCGTCCGGCTCGGGCACCGCGACCGCCAATCTCAGCAGCAGTGACGGGTCCACCTGGACCGCGACGCTGCCGGTCGGCACGTCGATGGTGAGCAGCGGGAGCAGCGAGAGTTTCACGTTCACGCTCACCCGGGCGAGCGACGGCTACAACAAGTCGCAGTCCCTGTCGGTGACGCTCGCATGACCACGTCACGCGACTCGGGCTTCAGCCTGATCGAGCTGGTCGTCGGCATCGGACTGCTCGCGGTCATCGGCGCGATCACCACGCAGGTGATCATCACGAGCTTTCACAAGGAGAGCTACATCGAAGGCCGCACGCAGGCACTCATCCAGGTCCGGCAGGCGATGCAACGCACCATGCGTGAGCTGCGCGGCGCGGATCCGTTGGTGAGCCTGACGGGCAGCAGCCTCGAAGAGAAGGTGACAACACCCAACAACGTCACCCGCGACATCACCTACGCCGTCACCACGTCAGGCGGCGTGACCTCTCTCGTCGAGAACGAGGTGGATCGCAACTCGACGACGAATGCAGTCGTCGCGACCCAGCCACAGCGGACCGTCGTCAGTCACCTCATGAACAGCTCGAGCCAGCCCGTCTTCTCCGTCATCTCGCCGGTGCCCGGCTACCAGACGAGCAGCGCGAGCGTGAACCCCAGCACCTGCGCCGTCTCGGGCACGTCGCCGCAGGCGTATGAACCGAAGTGCGTCGGCACCGTCCAGCTCCAGCTCGTCGTGCTGCCGATCGACGCCGCGAGCGGGAGCTCGCTCTGCCCGGCGACTCTTGCCGATCCGACGACCTGCTATCTCGACGTCAGCGACAGCGCCGACCTGAGGAACAACTCGTGATCGCGCGGCGGATGCGCGTCGCTCGCGGCGACGACGGCAGTGTCGTGATGGCGCTGCTGGCGCTGCTCGTCGTGACCGGCATCCTCGTCGTCGGTCTGGCCGCGATCGTCAGGTCGCAGGTCTCGGCACGCCACGATGTGGCGTTCGAGTCGGCGCTCACGGGTGCGGAGCAGGGGCTCGACGAGCTCGTTGCCCAGGTCAAGGCCAACCCGACCGCAACCTCGTTCTCGCCGGTCACGGGCACGACGACCCAGGGCGTGAGCTATTCGGCGACAGTTGCCGCGGCGTCCGGCGGCTGGCTCGTCAACGCCACCGGTACGGCGACGAGCGGCGACCGGACGGTCACGCGGCACGTGCAGGCGACCGTCAACGTCGGCGACCTGTTGAGCTTGCCGTTGTTCGGCAAGACCGCTCTTAGCCTCGGCAGCACCGGCAGCGGTGCATCCGCAGTCGACCGTTACGACTCGTCCGTCAGCTCGGACGTCTGTCTCTCCAACGGCACGCACGTCTCCATGGGTGTGAGCGACACACGCATGTGCACCGAGGCATCGCCAGCGCGTGGCGACGTCGCCACGGACGGCACGCTGACGATGAAGAGCAGCGACCTGAACAACATCGCGACGGCCCACATCTTCGACGTACCGGTCAACGGGTCGAGCGACCCCGACGCCACGGGCAAGTGCGGTGGTGACGCGGGGGTTTGCGCGGCCGTCGGCGGCCAGGTCGACGAGCAGCAGAGCAAGCTCGACTTTCCGCTTTCCAACCTGTGCGCCAACGGCATCGGCGGCGGAACGACGGCGTTCACCGGCTCGACCGCGCTCGCCGCGAACGCCGTCTACAACTTCAGCGACGTCACGCTCAACGCGACGGCGATCGCGAACCTGGGCAACGTCAGCGGCAGTCAGATCGTCATCTGCTTCAACGGCACGCTCACGGTCCCGCCGCTCGTGCCGTTGAACTCGACCGTGTCGCCGACCAACCCGCTGCTCAGCAACCCGCGGGCACCATCCACGCTGCTGCTGATCAGCACGGCCACTTCCGGCGCTGCGCCTGTCGTCAACTTCGGGCTCGGCAGTTCAGCGGCGACGTCACTGTCCGCAGTCATCTATGCCCCGAACGCCAACTGCACCGCCAACGGCCATGTCGACGTCTATGGCCTCCTGGTCTGCGGTTCGGTGACCGCGACAGGAGGGCTCGACGTGCATTACGACACGCAGATCAGCAAGCAGTCATTCGACCGGCCGGTCACCGTGGCGCACTGGCGCGAGGTGACCGGCTCCTGAGCCAGCCTCAGCTGGCTCGCACGTGGCGCTCCGGGTCGAGGCGGGCGCCGTCGGGTCGCTCCCCAACGAGGATCAGCAACTGGTGCCGGGCGATGAGCTCGCCGACTTCCAGCGCGTCCTGAGCTTCGAGCCCCACGCTCATGGCAGCAACCTTGGCGGCGCCGACTTCCCGGAGAAGGTCCCCGATCGGGAGCTGCGGGAACTCGCGGAGCAGGTGTTCAGACAGGGTCGTCCAGTCGCTGTGGCTTGCGCAACAGCGGGGCAGGCTTTCGACACTGCCCTGCCGGGCATCGGGAACGAAACGAGCGGAGGATTCAGCCATGCGGCGTCCTCTGAAAAGGCGCCCCAGGCGGGCGAGCGCGATGAAACGTGCCAAACGGCTCGCTGCTGAGCAGAACTGACCATACTCCCCGAATGTCACGCTGGCGCAGCCGGGTCTAACTCCGACGACACAGGTCCCTGCTCTGTCGGCGTCGTACCTTTTCGTCATGCCTACGTCACCTTCGCGGCTTCGCGTCCACGGCCGGCTCTCGTCCGCGGCCATCGCCCTTGGAACGGCCTGTCTCGCCGGCGCCGGCCTGGTCGCCACCGCACCAGCGCCCGCCACGACCTCCGCTGCGCACAGCACCAGCGCAACAACCACCAGGGCTGAGCAGGCAGCCGCGCGGCGGCTGGCGGACCGGATCTTCCAGCCGGAAGCCGCCCCGCGGCTCGGTGCCGCAGATGCCGTCGCACTCGCAGGTGCCCCCGCGACCGCGGACCCGGTCCGGTTCGACCGCACCGCACTGACGAAGGCGCTGCGCACGAAGGTCGCCCGTAACGCGCGTCGCTGGCGGCAGGTCGGCGCGCACGGGCGCCTGCTCAACAGCCCCAAGTACGCGACGGACGAGGGCCGCGTCCCCACGTCGGGCATCGTCCTCGCGATCGCCGTCGACCCGCGGTCGCGCGGCGGCAAGGTCGCCTACGTCGGCACCGGCGGCGGCTTGTTCCGCACGCGCAACGCAGGCAAGAGCTGGTCGCGCGCGCGGGCAATTCCGGGCGTGCCGGTGGCGGCCGTGGCCGTCGACGCACACAACCACCGTGACGTCTACGCCGTAACAGGCCAGGGGTTCCAAGGCGGCGGCGAGTACGGCGGTCTTGGTGCCTACTGGTCGCACAACGCCGGACGCACATGGCATGCCGCCAAGACGTCGGTGCGCGGCGCAGGCCAGCAGGTCGCGGTCGGCCCTGACGGCGCAGTGTTCGCGGCAACCACCGGCGGGCTGTTCCGCTCGACCGACCACGGCCGCACCTACAAGAACGTCTTGCTGCCGACCAACGCCAAGGGCA
>JAFAQI010000226.1 GCA_019246495.1 Frankiales bacterium
CGCGCACCTTGCCCGATGGCGACAGATGGCTGACTTCACCCGGATGGCGCAACCGGTGGCTCCGCCACATCGTCGGGGGTGCCCGTGCCGAGCAGCTTCAACGTCCACGCCCGCCGGCACGACCGGCACCACCAGGCGCCGTGCGTGTCACCATGCGGGCGAAGGTCTTCGTCGCCGCAGTAGGGGCAGTAGAACGGGACCGCGCGCGCCGTCGACATGCGTCGCTACTGGATGAGCGCTTCGTCAGCGCGGCGTACCCAGGACGCGAACGACTCGCCCTCGTTGCGGCCGGCAATGTAGTTGCGCAGGACGCGCTCGACGTAGTCCGGCAGCTCAGCCGTCGTCACCTTCAGCCCCCGCAGCTTGCGGCCGAACGCGGCGTCCATGCCGATCGCGCCGCCGAGATGCACCTGGAAGCCTTCGCCGTCGTTGACGATCGAACCCTTCAAGCCGATGTCGGCGGTCTGGAAGCGCGCGCACGAGTTGGGGCAGCCATTGAGGTTGATCGTCACCGGGGTGTCGAAGTCGGGCAGCCGCCGCTCGAGCTCGGCGACCAGGTCGACCGAACGCGCCTTGGTCTCGACGATCGCGAGCTTGCAGAACTCGATGCCGGTGCAGGCCATCGTGCCGCGCCGGAAGACCGTCGGGCGGACACGCAGGTCGCGCGACTCCAGCTCGCCGACGAGAGCCTCGACCGCGTCGTCACCGACATCGCGGATGACGCACTTCTGCTCGACGGTCAGCGCGACGGTGCCGCTGCCGAACCGCTCCGCGAGGTCGGCGATCTCGGTGAGCTGCGTGCCGCTGGTGCGACCGGAGTTGAACGCGAAGCCGACGTAGTTCCGGCCGTCCTTCTGCTTGCGCACACCGACGTGGTCGCGCGGACCACTCGGCGGCGGCGGCGCCGGACCGTCCTCGAGCGCGTGACCGAGATAGGTCTTCTCCAACATCTCTCGGAACTTCTCCACGCCCCAGTCGGCGACGAGGAACTTCAGCCGCGCGCGGTTGCGTGACTTGCGATAGCCGTAGTCGCGGAAGAGCTTGGTGACGCCGGCCCAGACCTCGGGGACGTCGTACTCCTCGACGAAGACACCGAGCCGCTGGGCGAACATCGGGTTCGTCGACAGGCCGCCACCGACCCACAGGTCGAAGCCGACGCGACCGTCGTCGTGGCGAACACCGACGAACGAGATGTCGTTGATCTCGTGACCGACGCAGTACGCCGCACAACCGCTGACCGCTGTCTTGTACTTGCGCGGCAGATTCGAGAACTCCTTGTTGCCTTCCGCGAGCGCATTGGTCCGCAGCAACGCATCCGTACCGTCGATCACTTCATCTGCGTCCACGCCGGCGAGTGGGCAGCCGAGCATGTTGCGCGGGGTGTCACCACACGCCTCGGTCGTCGACAGACCGACCTCTTCGAGCCGCCGCCAGATCTCTGGCACGTCCTCGATGCGGATCCAGTGCAGCTGCACGTTCTGCCGGTCCGTGACATCGGCGACGTCGCGGCCGAACTCCGTCGCGATCGTCGCGACCGTGCGGAGCTGCGTGTTGGTCAGCAACCCGCCGGGGATGCGCACGCGGAGCATGAAGTACTCGTCGTCGAGCTCCTCGGGCTCGAGGATCGCGGTCCTGCCGCCGTCGATGCCGGGGCGGCGCTGCGTATAGAGCCCCCACCAGCGGAACCGGCCGCGCAAGTCGGCCTGGTCGATCGACGCGAACCCGGCCTTCGAATAGATCGTCTCGATCCGGTGGCGAACGTTGAGGCCGTCGTCATCTTTCTTGGTGCGCTCGTTCGGGTTCAGCGGCTCGAGATGGCCCAGCGCCCACTGACCCTGACCGGCCGTACGCCGGTTGGGTCGCGCGGGACGGGCGGGACGCCCGATGTCGGCCATGGGAAGAAGGAGGCCCTTCGACGGAGTTGAGCGAACGTGGACGGACGCGTAGCTGCTCAGCCGGCGAGACAGACCGCGCTGGCGACGCGCTGGAGGTCGACGTGGCGACGCCACACCAAACCCGCGTCCATAAGCCGGCCGCAGCGGCCCGCACTGTTGCTCACGCAACAAGTGTGTCACACTGACGGCATGTCTTGGCTCGTGCTGCAGCCTGCGCGGAGCTCGGTCGACCTCGTCGCCCGGCTCCACGTCGACCTGCAGCGCGTGCAGAGCGCGGTGTGTCGCGGCTGCTGAGCTTTTCGCTCTCCCGGCCCCCTTTTCCGCGACCCACTCTGTCGAGCGAGGCATCCATGACTTCGGCGCTCGAGCTGGCGTATCTGCATGACGACGGTGTCGCCCTGCACGAGCTCTACGACGACTCCGACGGGCTCAACCATCTAGCCGCGCACGCCGGCGCGGCACTCGAAGGCGCGACGCCGCAGGACGTGCTGCGGTGGGCGTTCGATCGCTTCGGCAAGCGCTTCGCGATCGCCACGTCGATGGCTGATGCTGTGCTGCCGCACATGGCGGCGCAGATTCGGCCGGGCGTACCGATCATCTTCCTCGACACCGGTTATCACTTCGCCGAAACGATCGGCACCGCCGCTGCGGTCGAGTCGACCGTCGATATCACGCTGCTGCGGGTGCGTCCGGACCAGACGGTCGAGGAGCAGGACGCGACGTTCGGCAAGGACCTGTGGGCGCGCGACCCAGACCTGTGCTGCCGCATGCGCAAGGTGCTGCCGCTGCGCAAGTCGTTGGCGCCGTATGACGCGTGGGCGTCGGGCATCCGTCGCGACGAGACCGACCAGCGTCGTCAGGTCGGCTTCGTCGAGTGGGACTCGACGAACTCGAAGGTGAAGGTCAACCCGCTCGCCGGGTGGACTGACGACGACGTCGACCGTTACATCGCCGACAACAACGTGCTGGTGAACCCGCTGCTGTCGGACGGTTACGGCTCGGTCGGCTGCGCGCCGTGCACCGTGCGAGGCGCCGGTCGCAGCGGTCGTTGGAACGGCACCGGCAAGGTGGAGTGCGGGATCCACGGCTGACCCGCCTGGTCATCGCCGCTCACGGCTCGGCTGATCCGCGGTTCGCCGCGACGGTCGACGCTCTCGCTGATCGGCTGCGCGCGTTGCGCGACGGCCTCGACGTCGCGGTCGGCTACCTCGAGCACGGGCCGCCCGATCTGCGCGACGTCTGCGGTGACGGCGATGTCGTTGTGCCGCTGTTGCTGTCCCGCGGCTATCACGCGCTCGTCGACATCCCCGCGCAGGTGCCCGGGGCCCGCGTCGCCGATGCGGTCGGCCCGGATGCGCGGCTGGTGGATGCGCTCGTCGACCGGCTAGCGGAGGCCGGCTACGACGGGACGTCGGCGGTTGTCTTGGCAGCGGCCGGCTCGTCTGACCCGGGTGCGCTCGACGACGTGCGCCTCGCAGCCGCGCAGCTCGCCGACCGGCTCGGGGTGGACGTGACCGCGGCGTTCGTCTCCGCCGGGTCGCCTCGCCTCGAGGACCTCGACGAGCCGACGGTTGTCGCGTCGTACCTCGTCGCGCCGGGCGCCTTCCACGACGCCATGCTGCGCTGCGGCGCCGCGGTCGTCAGCGCACCGATCGGCGACCATCCCGCGCTCGCCGAGACCCTGTTGGCCCGGTACGACGAGACTTGTCAGAACGTGAGGCGGCTATAGCCGGTTGACGTTCTGACAAGTCGTCAGACGCCGGGTCGGACGGCTCCGGCGTAGTCCGAGCGGAACGCCGAGCTGATGCGGACGTTCGCGCCGGTGTAGGGCGCCTCGATCATGTTGCCGTTGCCGATGTAGAGCCCGACGTGGTGTAGGTCGCTGCCGAAGAAGACGAGGTCGCCGGGCTGGAGCTGGTCGCGGCTGACGTGTGCGCCTTCGTTCCACTGGCTGCCGGTGTAGTGGTCGAGATAGACGCCTGCCTTGGCCCAGACATACATCGTCAAGCCGCTGCAGTCGAAGGTGTCCGGCCCGGCCGCGCCCCACTGGTAGGGCTTGCCGAGCTCCCGATACGCCCACTGCACCGCGACGCGGGCGCCACCCGAACCGCGAACGACCGGCTGGTTCACCGGCTGCGCGGTGAGCGCGTTGGCAGCAGCCGCGGCGGCCGCAGCCCTCGCGCGCAACGCGGCCGCGGCCTGCTCGGCGGCGATTCGCGCGGCCCGCGCCTTCGCGGCCCGGATGATCGCGGCCTCGCGTGCCTGGAGCTTGTGCAGGATCTGCTGCTCCTGGTGCGCAGCCGCGAGGACCGACGCCCGGTCGGCCTGCATCTGCTTCGTCGCGCCCGCCTGCTGGGCGAACGCCGCCCGGGCGGTGGCCTGCGCCTGCTCCTGCTCGCGCTGCGCGGCGGCCACCTCGGCGAGCATCTGCGTCTGGCTGTTGGCGACCGCCTGCAACGTCGCGACCTTGTCGAGGAACGCCTGCGGCGAGCTTGCGGTCACGCCGATCGTCGTGTCGAGTCCCTGGCCCTGGTACGCCGCCACCGCGAACGCGCGCACCGACCGCTCGGCAATGGCGAGCCGCTTCTGGGCGTCGGCGAGGTGATGCTGCGCCGTCAGCGCCGCAGTTCGGGAAGCGGCGAGCTTGATGCGTGCGGCGTTGTAGCGCTCGGTCGCCACCTCGGCCTGCTGATCGAGGGCGTGGAGCTGCGCCTGCGCGGCGGCGATGCGCTGCTTCACCGACTGCGCCTGCGCCGCGCCCGATCCGACGACAGACGTCGTCGCAGCGAGAGCGACCAGCGCGACACCGGACGCGATGCGTCGGAGGGAGGGTGCGGGACGTCGGGTGAGGCGGAGGGGGGGCGCCACGAGGCCGGCGTACTCCTTCTTCCGTCAACCGCCTACCGGGTTAGCTGTCGGGTTCGGGCGCGGAAGAGGCTCGCCCTACGGCCGGTTGCCCGGCCGATTCACCCCAGGGAAGTGGTTCCCCGGCTCTTTGCAGACTCGGCGGTCCGTCTCGCCGCGAGGCCCCAGCGACCTGCAGGTCACGAAACGGTTGCGACTGAAGGTATCGATCCGGCCAGGCGGGGACAAGCACCCTCCCCGGGCCAGCGGG
>JAFAQI010000002.1 GCA_019246495.1 Frankiales bacterium
GCGGCGCCGGACATCGCCGTCGTGCACACGGGCCGCCATCACTGGCCGGATCAGGGCGGGCACGCCGGCGAGCACGGCTCGCTCAACGTCGTGCAGTCTCGGGCGCCGTTGTTGTTGTCGGGCGCGGGTGTGACCGCGCGCGGAATGTTGCCGGCCTCGGCCCGCGTCGTCGACGTGGCGCCGACGCTGGCGTGGCTTGCCGGCGCGCCGCTGGGATCGCTCGGCGACATGGACGGCCAAGCTCTTGTCGACGTACTGGTCCCTGAGGCCGAGCACGTCGTCGGCCTGTTGTGGGACGGCTGCAACTCCAACTCGCTCTATGCGTTGGCGCGGGCGGGGGAGCTGCCCAACGTCGCACGGTTGCTCGGTCAGGGCTGCGCGTTCATCGGCGGCGCGATTGCGGAGTTTCCGAGCGTCACATTGGTGAACCACACGTGCGCGCTGACGGGGGTGGGTCCCGGTCGGCACGGAATCGTTCACAACGCCTACTACGACCGTGCGACCGCGGTGCAGCGACTCACGAACGACGCGCGGACCTGGCATCGGTGGGCGGAGTGGCTCAACCCGGGAGTGCGGACGGTCTTCGAGCGAGTAGACGCCCCGACCGCGTGCGTCAACGAGCCAGCCGATGCCGGCGCTGGCTACTCGACGTTCCAACTCGTGCGTAGTGGTGGGTCGGGCAACAGCGCAGCCGACATGAACGACCTGCTGCCGGACCCGCGTGCCGATCAGCACGCGACGCAGGACTACGTCGAAACCGACAAGGACTATGCGTGGTCGTCATCGGTGGACGCGATCGGGGTCGAGCAGGTGCTGTCGCTGTGGCCGACACGGCAAGAGGCGCCGCGGCTGATGTGGTGGAACACACTGTTGACCGACACGGGGCATCACGCCGGTGGGCCGCACTCGTCGATCGCGCATGCGGCGATGCGCGACGCGGACAAGCGGCTGGGTGTCTTCCTTGACCATCTCGAGCGGATCGGCGCGCTGGAGTCGACCGCGATCCTGCTGACGAGCGACCACGGCTCGGAAGGCGCGGACCCGACTTGTGTCGGCGACTGGGACGAGCCGCTGCGTGAGGCCGGCATCCCGTTCCGCGACGAGGCCTACGGCTTCATCTACCTAGGTCACTCCTGACCGTCGTCCGAGGTCGCCTGCTCAGACGCCGGCATCCATGGTGTCCGTGAAGACAGGTTGAGCCCTGCATAGGGTTGGCCGATGCGGTTTCGGTCCGGTGCGCGCCTCGACACATCTCAGATCGACGACCAGCGCGGCGCGCGGAGCGGCCTGCCCGGTGGTCGAGTCGCGATCGGCGGTGGCGGCGGCCTGATCGGCCTCGTCGTCACCCTGATCATCGTCTTCGCCGGCGGGGGCGGAGGCGGCTCAGGTTTCACAGGTGCGAGCAACGGCGACACGGCCAGCGATCTGAGTGCGCAGTGCCGGACCGGCGCAGACGCCAACGCCCGTGACGACTGCCGCGTCGTCGGGGTGGTCAACAGTGTCCAGAAGTTCTGGCGACAGGAGTTCGCCTCCGAGAACCGCACGTACGAGCCGGCGCAGACCCGGTTCTTCTCCACGCAGGTTGACACCGCGTGCGGACCGGCGACCTCGGACGTCGGGCCGTTCTACTGCCCGGCGGACAAGTACGTCTACCTCGACCTCGGATTCTTCGACGACTTGCGATCGCGGTTCGGGGCGCGAGGTGGGCCGTTCGCTGAGGCCTATGTCGTCGCCCACGAGTACGGGCACCACGTGCAGGACCTGCTCGGGACGATGAACCGCGTCAAGTCAGGGGTCACCGGACCGAACAGCGGCTCGGTCCGGCTCGAGCTGCAGGCGGACTGCTACGCCGGAGTGTGGGCCCATGGCGCGGTCAGCACCGGCCTGATCACCGAGATCACGTCAGCCGACATCGCCGACGGTCTCGACGCCGCCGCGGCAGTCGGTGACGACCGGATCCAGAAGGAGTTCCAGGGACACGTCAACCCTGAGACCTGGACCCATGGCTCCTCCGCGGAACGCCAGAAGTGGTTCAAGACCGGCTACCAGTCCGGGCAACCCTCCGCCTGCAAGACCTTCAACTGATCAGCTGTCGTGCAGGTCGACGAGCAGGGACTCGAAGCCGCGCAGTGACTGAAGGTCGCGACGCTTGCCGCCGCCTGGCACAAGCTGGAGGTCCGGATACCGCTCGAAGAGCATGCGCAGCCCGGTCTGGCCCTCCATCTTCGCCAGGTTGGCCCCGAGGCAGTAGTGGATGCCGGCGCTGAACGAGACGTGCTCGCGCGAGTTCGGCC
This sequence comes from Frankiales bacterium, assembly GCA_019246495.1. Lineage (GTDB taxonomy): Bacteria > Actinomycetota > Actinomycetes > JAFAQI01 > JAFAQI01 > JAFAQI01. The sequence continues at coordinate 2,295 of JAFAQI010000002.1, forward strand.
GGTCCAGGTCGAACACACCGGGGTTCGCGAACACCGACGGGTCACGGTTCGCACCACCCAGCAGGCAGAGCAGCGGCGTCCCCTTCGCGATCGTTACGCCGTCGATCTCCGTGTCGGCGAGCGCGACCCGTCCGGTGATCTGCACCGGGCTCTCGAACCGCAACAGCTCATCGACCGCCTGCGCCCACAGATCCGGTTCGCTCGCCAGTCGGGCACGCGACTTCTCGTCGGCGGCGATCACCGCCACACCGCTGCCGAGGAGGTTGACCGTCGTCTCGAAGCCGGCGCCGAGCAGCAGCATCGCGGTCGCGCGCAGCTCGAGATCGGTGAGCCGGTCGGCTGGATCGGCGTTCACGAGCTGGCTCAGGATGTCGTCGCCTGGCTTGCGCCGCAGGTCAGCGAAGTGCTGGTCGAACCAGTCGTTCATCGCCTTGAGGCTGCGGTTGACCGCGACGTACTCCCGATGCCGCAGACCCAGGTCCAGCACCGGCGCCGCGGCGTGCCCCCAGCGCAGGAACTGTTCGTGCATGTTCTCCGGTACGCCGAGGATCTCCGCGATCACAGCGACCGGCAGCAGGTTTGCGTAGGCCGCGACGATGTCGACGACGCGCCGCCCGGCCAGGCCGTCGAGCAGTCCTGCCGCGCGCGACTCCACGTTGTCGGCGACCTGCTGAAGCGCGCGCGGCGTGAACGGCTTCGTCACG
>JAFAQI010000559.1 GCA_019246495.1 Frankiales bacterium
CCATGAACAGCCCGAACCGCCACCACTGGGTGAACGTGCCTCCGTGTTCCTGCGCGAGCAGCAGCACGACGATGGCGAAGTAGTAGAGCGGCAGGATGCGCAGGACCCTGTTGAGCGCATAACGGCGGACGTCGACCGGCAGGCGGCTGCCCCACGCGCGTTGGGCGAACGGGCGGAACAGCAGGTAGCCGGTGAGCGTGAAGAACAGGAAGACACCCTGGGAGCCGATCGACACGATCTTGGACAGCAGCTCGTTGGTCACCGGCCGGTGGTCGTAGAGCCGGATGACGAGCTGGGCGTGGAACGCGAGGACCGCGAGGGCCGCGAGCGCTCGCATCGACTCGACCGGGGCGGACCGCCGTTCGCCTGCCTGCACGACCGTGGCCACGCGCGAACCTTACGGCGCGGGCCGCGTCCACACCCCCGGATGCAATCCCCACGACGACGAGTTCCCGGTGAAGTGTCGGGATCGCTCGGCACGATGGGGCGATGAAGGCTCGCCATGTCGCCGCGCTCGGGCTCGCTGTCGTGGTCGTCGTTGCGGGTCACCGCCTCGTCGCCGGCCCGCCGACCCGGGCCGCGGTCGACCCGGGCGCCGTACCGTCCCCGGCCGTGCCGGCGGACGCCTTCGCGGCGCGCGTCCTTCGGGTGGTCGACGGCGACACGTTGCTGGCGACCTACGCCGGCAGCCGGCAGGCCGTCTATGTGCGGGTCATCGGCGTGGACACCCCCGAGACGGTGAAGCCGGGCGTGCCGGTCCGCTGCTACGGGCCGCAGGCGTCGGCCTTCACGAAGCACCTGCTGCCGCCGGGATCGACGGTCCGCGCCGCCTACGAGCCCGGCGGCGAGCTCGACCGCTACGGGCGCCAGCTCTGGGACGTCTGGCTGCCCGACGGCAGGTTCTTGGAGTCCGTCCTGGCCGCGGCTGGAACGGCGCGGGCCTACCCGTTTCCGCCGCAGGTCGAGCACGCCGACCTCATCCGTTCGCTGGCCGACCGGGCCCGCGTCGCGCAGCGTGGTCTGTGGGGCGCCCCCTGCCACGGGAACTCTTTCGGTGACAATGGGTGACGGCTCCGGACCCGCCGGTGCCCGCGGCGGGGAAGAGAGTCATGACCAGCGCGACCTACGAGCTGACCAACCTCCAGACGCTCGAGGCCGAGTCGATCCACATCATTCGTGAGGTCGCGGCCGAGTTCGAGCGTCCGGTGCTGCTGTTCAGCGGCGGCAAGGACTCGGTGGTGATGCTCCACCTCGCGGCCAAGGCGTTCGCGCCGGCCCGCGTGCCGTTCCCGGTCATGCACATCGACACCGGGCACAACTTCCAGGAGGTCCTCGACTTCCGCGACAGCACGGTCGAACGGCTCGGCGTCCGGCTGGTCGTGGCCTCCGTCGAGGAGTCCATCGCCAAGGGCCGGGTCCGCGAGCGTCCCGACGGCGTCCGCAACCCGCTCCAGACCGTCACGCTGCTCGACGCCATCCAGGAGCACGGCTTCGACGCCGTCTTCGGTGGCGCCCGCCGCGACGAGGAGAAGGCGCGGGCCAAGGAGCGGGTGTTCTCGTTCCGGGACGAGTTCGGCCAGTGGGACCCGAAGAACCAGCGGCCCGAGCTGTGGAACCTCTACAACGGCCGGCACCACAAGGGCGAGCACATCCGGGTGTTTCCGCTGTCCAACTGGACCGAGCTGGACATCTGGCAATACCTCGCCGCCGAGAACATCGAGCTGCCCTCGATCTACTTCGCCCACCAGCGGGAGGTGTTCCGGCGCGACGGCATGTGGCTGTCGACCGGCCCGCACGTGACGCCCCGCGAGGGTGAGGAGGTCGTCACGTTGTCAGTACGGTTCCGCACGGTCGGCGACGCGCCGATCACGGGAGCAGTGGAGTCCAGCGCCACGACGTACGACGACATCGTCGCTGAGGTGGCCGCCACGCGAATGACCGAGCGCGGCGCGACCCGGGCGGACGACCGGTTGACCGAGGCCGCGATGGAAGACCGCAAGAAAGAGGGCTACTTCTAGTGGAACTGTTGCGGTTCGCCACCGCGGGAAGCGTCGACGACGG
>JAFAQI010000087.1 GCA_019246495.1 Frankiales bacterium
CTGCCGTAGAGCGAGAGTGGGGAATATCCGTACGGCGAGAGCAGCGGAAGCGCACCGTTGACGCCGGTGGCCACAGTTCGCCAAGGGCCGCTGCCCCGCTTCACCTCCGTGTGCGGATTGGCCGCGCCGGCGACCGTCGCGATGTGGACCTTGCTGTGCGGGTGGCTGAACTGATCCCACGGCGCCGGCATCGATGTCGGAGACGTGAGCTCCGACTGCGGCATCGTGGCGTGGACCGGCCCGGCCCACGCGTAAGTGTTGTGCGTGTGGACCACGACAGACCGGCCCGTGCTGGGGTCCAGCTGAGAGCCGTTCGGGCCGGAACCGTCGTCATCGAGGTAGAGCACGACGAGTGTGTCGAGCGTCGCCACTCCGACGATGTTCGCCGATGCCACGGTGAAGTGGCCCGCGCTGTCGGTGAATGCGAACACGCCGTTGTTGGCGAGATCAGTACACGCCGCGGTCGTCAGGTCACCGCACCCGGTGGATGGTTCTTTGATTCCTACGTGCACGAGCGCGTTTGCCACAGGTGCGTTGGCGTTCGCGGGGTCGACGACGGTGCCAGTGATCTGCCACGTGCTCCCCGTCACGATGTGCAGCGTCGTGGGCAGACCTGTGATCTGGTACCCGGTCGAGGCTGCATGAGCGGTGCCGACGGTGACGAGCGCGGTCAGCACAAGCGCCGCCGCGGCGGTCACGCCCACGTGGCGGAGAGTGTGGCGCATGACGGGCCCCCAGGCTGTCCGTTCGATCCGGTGGGGCGAGGAGAACACATGCGCGGCACGATCGTCCCGGAAATGCAGCGGTTTGCTGGCGCGCTCAGCCCCGACCTATAGTGGGATCACCGACGCGGGGTGGAGCAGCTCGGTAGCTCGCTGGGCTCATAACCCAGAGGTCGCAGGTTCAAATCCTGCCCCCGCTACTAGTGAAGATCCCTTGCCCAGCAAGCGATTCTTCTGGCTTGGAAGCCTCCTCAGGCGGCTTCCCAAGGCTTAAGCGCGTGATGGATGGGCGCGCGTGTCGCGATGTCGACGATGGCGCGCAGGTGGCGTCGCAGTTCTGCGCGGGAGACTCGGCCCGCGGGGAGCTCGATGGCGAAGGCGGTCGGGCCGAACAGGTGGTCTTCGAAGCCGATGGCGCTACCCGGATAGTCGGGCAATCGTCGCGTCGGCAGACCTGTGTCGGCGGCGTACCGGCGCTCGAGCGCGCGCGGCCCCTGCGAGGTGTCGACAACGTCGAGAGCTTGGTGGTACCAGAGTCCGAGAGTCGGCCGCACGCGACGCAGCAGCCTCGCAGCCATTCGGGCTTCGCGTTCGGAGAGAGCGTGGGATCCGGCGTAGTGCAGGCTTCCGGGCGCGCCGATGGGTCGCCATCGGTAGGGAAAGTTGCGATTCAGGTCGACCCCGCGGGCGTTCCCGCGGGTGCCGGCGTGGACGCCGTCGGGGTTGAGGTCCGGCACCACCCACAGGTTGACCTCGGGCGGGACGCGTGTTGCGAGCAGGGCACGGGCGATGGCGATGCCGGCGGGCTCATTGCCATGGATGCAGCCCACGAGCAGGATGCGGCGTGGACTGTCCGGATCACCGATCTGCACGGCGATCACCGGTCGATGCTCGACGGAGTAACCGAGCACATATCGATGGCGTACCAGCACGTCAGACACGGCCCGCGGCTGCGCCTGGCGGTGGGTCCTGCTTGTCGTCCCGTGATGGTGTTGCGGCAGTCCACCCGGGGCGGGCTGGGAACATCCGACAGCGGCGAGCAGCAGGGTCGCGATCGCAGCGGCGAGCCGGTGCCTGGTCATCGTGCGGTTTCACTGGCTACTGGCGATGGCGGCTCGGCGCCGACCGGCTGGAGTTGGGCGACGAATCGGGTCTCCGGCGGACCGAAGGAGTCGCACCACAGATCGCCGCCGCCACCGCGGGCGGCCTCGCGTGCGAGCCACAAACCGATCCCGCCGTGCGGCCGACCACTCCACGGCTGGAACAACTGGTCCCGCACTTCCGGAGAGACACCGAGCCCTTGGTTGGTGACGCTGATCCGTGTGCCGCTGTCATCGATGAGGAGGTCGATGGCGACGGGTTTGTTCGGTGAACTGTGGCGGATGGCGTTCTCGACGAGCGGGTCTACGACGGCGCGCAGCAGGGTGACGTCCGTGTTGCCCGTCCCCCTGCACTGAACGTTGACGCTGCATCCGCGTGCCTCGGCTTGTCGGCGCCACTCGGCGCCCATCTCGGCACATGCAGATTCAGCCGGGCGGACATCGCTGTGGCCCCCCGCGGCGGACAGCAGGCGGTCGACCAGTCCGGTGAGCCGGTCAGCGTCAGCCACGATGCGTTCGAGGGCGACGCGTGTGGCCTGCGGGTCGTCGTCGAGCAGCGCCAGCTCGGCTTCGGCGCGCAGGGTGGCAAGGGGGGTGCGCAGCCGGTGGGTTGTCTCGGCGGCTGCGGCCAGGTTGGTGGCGTAGTGGGTGCTTAGCCGGGTGAGCATGCGGTTGAGCGCCGCGACCAGTCGGGACAGCTCGACGTCGGCCGTGTGGATGGACAGGCCGCGGCTGCTGTTGCTGACGCTGAGCGCATCAGCATCTTCCGCCAACCGAGTGACGATGCGCAGCGCGCGTCCGGTGATGAGCCACGTCAACAGAGCCGTCAGGACGACGATGAGCGGTACACCGATCACGATGACGGTCTGCAGCTGTTGACGAGCGTCGAGAAAACCTTGGCTCTCCACCGCGACGATGACGGCCCCTCTGCCCCCGGCGACGGCTTGCGGCTCGGCGAGCACCGCGAGGTCCAGGTCAGGCTGGTTCAGGTTGAGCAGCCGAGGGTGACGGATGCCCGCGCGTGCCAGCGCGAAGGGCAGCAGTGGCGGAGTGTCTTGCAAGGCGGGACTCGCCGACACCACCCGGCCGGTGGCACCGAGGACCTGCACATAGGTGGCGGTGCGTTGAATGCGCCTGGAGGAGCCAAGCTGGCCGTCTGCGGTGAGGCCGTCGCGCACGGTGGCCAGCCGGGTGCGCACCGCGTCGGTCAACGCTCGGTCGGTGACCGACCGAACCTGCCAGATCGCGATCGCCGCCCCGACCGACAACACGACCAGCGTCGTGAGTGTCGCTACCGCTACGAGCCGGCCGCGCAGGGACCCGGTGAGGACGCTCATGAGGTGGCCCCGGTCTCGAGCAGGTACCCGCGGCCGCGGACCGTGACGAGACACGGATCTGCCTGGTGCGGGGCAAGTTTGCGGCGCAGGTAGCGGATGTAGACGTCGACGACGTTCGACCTGCCGTCGTAGCCGGATTCCCAGACCCGGTCGAGGATCTCGGCGCGGGTGAGTAACTGGTCCGGCCGACGAAGGAACGTGTGCAGAAGCGCGTATTCACGGGCGCTCAGCTCGAGCGGATGCCCGTCTACCGCGACGGTCTGCCGGGCTTGATCGAGGGTGAACCGGCCGACCGTCAAGGTGGTGGGGCGTTCGACTGGGCCGCGGCGAGCCAGCGCGCGTAGGCGAGCGGTGAGCTCGG
>JAFAQI010000088.1 GCA_019246495.1 Frankiales bacterium
GGCCGCGCCGGCCGTCGCTCCCGCGACCCTGCTCGGATTCATCGCGGCCCTGCTCAGTCAGGTGTCGTCGTCGACCGCCGCCGTAGCTGCCTGGCTCGGGGGCTGGCCGGTGGCCGGGCTTGTCCTCGTCGCGCGGACGTTGTCCGCAGTTCCCGGCGCTGGCATGACCGTCCCGGCCGGCTGGTCCGGAGTCGCGCTCCTCGCCGTTGTCGCGGCAGTGCTTGGCGTGGCCGTCGCTGCGGCTCGACGACACCGGCGCCGTGGCATGCTGGCCGCGTGCCGGCCGTGACGCTCGTGCTGGGGGACGAGGAGCTGCTCGTCTCCCGCGCGGTGCAACGGGCACTGGACGCCGCTCGGCCCGCCGGCGCGGAGGCGAGTGACGCGATGCAGGCGCTCGCCGTCGAGGACGTGGAGGCGGCCGACCTGACACCGGCCCAGTTGGTCGAGCTCACGTCGCCGTCGCTGTTCGGTGAGGCGCGAGCGGTCGTCGTACGTTCCGCGCAGGACGCCGGCAAGGACCTCACGGCTGCGCTCGTCGCGCTGGCCACCGACGGGGACGACGACGTCGTACTCGTGGTCGTCCATGCCGGCGGGGCCAAGGGAAAGAGCGTTGCCGAGGCCCTGCGCGGTGCGGGCGCGCGGGTCGCCGAGGCGCCGCGGGTGAAGACGATCAGGGACCGCGAGCAGTTCGTGGCCGACGAGGTTCGCGAGGCTGGCGGCAGCATCGACCGCGCCGCCGCCGCAGACCTGGTCGCGGCGGTCGGCTCCGACCTGCGAGAGCTCGCGACCGCTTGCCGGCAACTCGTGACCGACGTCGGCGCGAAGATCGGGCCGGACGAGGTGAGCGCCTACTACCGCGGCCGAGTCGAGTCGACCGGTTTCGCTGTCGCCGACCGCGCTGTCGAGGGCGACGTGTCCGCCGCTCTCGAGACGCTGCGCTGGGCGTTCGCGACCGGCACCGATCCGGTGCTCATCAGCGCCGCCCTCGCCGCCAACCTCCGCACGATCGGTCTCGTCGCTTCGGCCGGCCGCGGTTCGCCGGACGCGTTGGCCGGCCCGCTGGGCATGCCGCCGTGGAAGATCCGCCGCGCCCAGGCGTGGGTGAAGCGCTGGCAACCGGCGGCGCTTGCTGAGGCAGTCCGGGCAGTCGCCGATGCGGACGCCGACATCAAGGGTGAGGGGGCCGACGCCGCCTACGCCGCGGAGCGCGCGGTGACGACCGTCGCCGGCTGCGCGTCTCAGTGACTGACATCTCCGCCTCACGGTCGGCTGCGGTGACACCGGGCGCCCTGCCCCCTCCGCCGCAGCCGCTCTACTGGCGCTTTCTGCGGTTGCACTACGTGCGCCCGAACGGCTGGCAGCGTGCACTGCTCGTGGAGGGCGTGTTCGGGGCCGCGGCGATACTCGCTCTTGCCGACGCGGCGACGGCGTGGACCGTGCTTGCGCTCCCGCTCGCCTCTGCTGCCGTTGTGAAGGCGAACGACGTGGTGGCGGGGATGCTCCCGGGCGAACGCGTGCGCGAGCCGTTGGACCTGCCGCAACTCGCTGACTATCTCCCGTTCGTGGCCGGTGTGGGCGTGCTGCTTTTCCTGCGTCTCGTCGTGCATGGCACCGCGGAGGGGGCGGTGGTCGCGCTGGCCTATGGCATAAACACCGGTGCGAGCCTGCTCGTCTACCGCTACACCGTGCGCCGCGGGCTGCCGGCACGAGTGTGCGTGCGGTATGCCGTAATCTCGTTCGCGTTCGGCTGGCTCGTGGGCCTGCTGACCGGAATGATCGACATCCGGCGCCGACGCGAAGCCTAGAGCGACGTAGCGGGCCCCAGCGCGGGTCAGCTGGTCTTGGGGCCAGCCACATGACGCCGCGAGTGCCGCGTTAGATCTTCGCGTCGCGAGTGCAGTATCGCGGCAGCTAGTCGGCCAGGCTGAGCGCTTGCAGCTCGTCGGTGTCGCCTGTGATCTCCAGCCGCCAACCCTCATCCGTTTGGATCAGGTGCCAGCCCAAGAAGGCGCAGCACTCGCGTTCGGCGGCCACGAGCCGTTCGAGCTCAGCCCCGACTGACGGCATATCGCGGAACGTGAGCACCAGCCGTCCGTCCGTCCGCTCTCTGCCCGCAGAAGCCAGCGTCAAGAGTCGACGCCACTCCGCCAATCGCTGCGCACCGTCCGACGGGCCGAGCGTGCAAGCGACCGGAAGCGACGGCCTTCCTTGCGGATCGGTTGCCACGTCCTGAGTATGCGCCCTGAGCGGCAGATGCCATCGCGCATACCGAGCGCACATTCGCTCACCGGCTCATGGCCGATCGGCGTACGAATGACATTCGCCAGTTTGTTTCCCACGTGGTGCCACCGTCGGGAGAAAATGCCTGTGTCCATTCGGCGTGGTCGTCGTCCACCCGCTGCCACACGAATCGCACCCGCACCGGGACTTCGTTGTGGTGGTCGTCGCCGTAGAACTCACCGACCTCGTCGACGAAGCGGCCGCACACAGGACTGTCGAGCTGCCCGCTGGTTCCGTTAGACCAATAGATCCACCATTGGTCCGTCGCCTGGTCCAGTAGCCGCAGCGCGATCGCCGTCATCGGGATGTCGACGCCGCGGTACGTGTCAATGTTGCCGCGCCCATCGAGGAGTGGCACCGAATCGACCGCGGTCTCGAACTCTTCCCACTCGTCAGAACCGTTGAGCCGCTCAAGCAGTCGCCGGTTGTGGACGGACCAACTCCCTTGCAGGAAGTCGAAATCGTGTAGCGCCGGAGACTCGGACATCAGACGCGACGATAACGCCACCGCGTTGGGTCGGTGGCCGAGTTGCCGGGTCATCGATAACGGCGATTGTTTAGGCGCCGCTTCTTCGGTCATCGACCGACAGAAACGGTGGTTGGCCCGATGACAAGGTGCTCTCCTGCGGGGTCCCCTCCTAGCTCGGCGGAGGCCATGCGACGGAACGGCTCAGCTGTCGCCAGTGGGAGACAGGCGGTGCGCAGATCGGCGCGGCCGAGGCGAACGGTTTGCGGGATGCTCGGGTGATGCCTGTCTTCCCACGTCGCCGATGGCTGGGTGTCCTGGCTGGGGTTGGCGCCGCGATGGTCTTGCTCGGCGCAGCGACTGCCTACGGCTGGTGGGTTTGGCTGCCGGGCTACCGACCGGGCCTACGTGCCGGTGAGCGGCTCGGCATTGACGTGTCCAGTCACCAAGGCGTCATCGATTGGCCCACGGTCGCTGCGCACGGCATCGACTTCGCCTACATCAAGGCAAGCGAGGGCGGCGACTACCTCGACCCGAAGTTTGCAGGCAACGTGGCGGCTGCGCGCGCGGCAGGCTTGGATACCGGCGCGTATCACTTCTTCACCCTGTGCACGCCCGGCATCGTGCAGGCCCGAAACTTCCTCGCCGCCGCTTCCGGCAGCCGGACAACGCTGCCACCCGCGGTGGATCTGGAACTGGCAGGCAACTGCAGCGCGCGACCCACGACCCAACAGGTACAGGCGCAGCTGGACACCTTCCTGGCACTCGTGGAACGGGCCAGCGGGCAGCGGGCCGTCCTCTACCTCGGGCACGATTTCACCGACCGATACGCCATCCGCCAGATGGCCGACCACCCGCTCTGGGTGCGACGACTTGTGCGCCGCCCTACCACCCCCGGGTGGGTGTATTGGCAGGCCAGCAGCTACGCCCGGATCGCAGGCATCCCAGGCGCAACCGACCTCGACGTCGAGCGGAGCCCGTGACGGCACCGTTACTTGCCACGCGTCCTGCGGTGAACCTCGTCGGGAGACCCGATTCGCCCCGCAGGACCGCCAGTTCTCCCAGTGATCGGAAGCGGCACCTATAGTCTGCGCG